>DMQW01000363.1 GCA_003455565.1 Limisphaerales bacterium | reverse complement strand
GAAACTGACGATGCAGTCTGGCAGCGGCAGCGTCGGGACGGGCAACAGCGGTTTCTGGGGAATGTCACTGCAATCCGGCGCAACTTACGATTTGAATTTTTACGCGGCCGGCTCAAATGGTTTCACCGGGCCGGTCAGCGCGCGGCTGGAAAGTTCTGATGGCAGCAGCGTTCACGCGCAGACTTCGTTCAACGGACTGACGACGAACTGGCAGCATTTTGCCGCCTCCCTCGTGTCCAGCGGCACGGACACGAACGCGCGGATCGTCTTGAGCATTTCCAACGCCGGCGCCATCTGGCTGGATATGGTTTCACTGTTTCCCCGCGCCACGTTTCACAATCGCACGAACGGAATGAAGCTGGAGCTGGCGAACATGCTGGCGGCGATGAAGCCGTCGTTCCTGCGCTATCCCGGCGGAAATTTTATTGAAAGCTACAATGTCACCAACGCCGTTCGATGGAAGAAGACCATCGGCGATGTTGCGTCGCGGCCCGGTCACATGAATGACTCCTGGGGTTATTGGTCAACCGATGGTTACGGCTTAGACGAGTTCTTCCGGCAGTGCGAAGACATGGGCATGGAGCCGCTTTACGGCATCAACTGCGGCTTGATGCTTGGCTATAACGGCAACACCAACAACACCGTTCCGCTGGCCGAAATGGGGCCGTGGGTGCAGGACGCGCTGGACTTGATTGAATACGCCAACGGTGACACTAACACCACTTGGGGCGCGCAGCGCGCGGCCAACGGTCATCCCGCGCCCTACAATCTGAAATACCTGGAAATCGGCAACGAGAACGGCGGGAGTTTATACGACGCGCGTTACACGTTGTTTTACGACGCGATCAAAGCGAAATACCCGGCCATCCGTTTGATTTCACCCGTCTGGGGAAGTCCCGCCAGTCCCACGAGCCGGCCGGTGGAGATCAGGGACGAACATTATTATTCCAATCCGGCCACGTTCATTTCCTACGCGACGAAATATGACAGTTACAGCCGCAGCGGGCCGAAAGTTTTTGTCGGCGAATATGCCGTGACGTCAGGTTACGGCACCTATGGCAACCTCTCTGCCGCGCTCGGCGAAGCGGCGTTCATGACCGGCATGGAACGGAACTCCGATGTCGTCGAGCTTGCCTCCTACGCGCCGCTGTTCGCGAACGTGAACGGCATCCAGTGGCATCCCGACCTGATTTACTACGACAGTTCCCGCTGCTTCGGCACGCCGTCGTATTATGTCCAGCAACTGTTCGGGCAAAATCGTGGCGATGTGGTTCTGCCCACCACCGTGGTTATCGCGGGCCCGGCCACGAACCAGAATCAGGGAGCCATCGGACTGGGCACTTGGAACACGGCCTCTTCCTACACCAATCTCGTCGTCACCAGTAACGGCGTGACGCTTTACCGGAGTGACTTTGTCAGTTCGGGCACGAACGGCTGGAATGTTTTCAAGGGCGTCTGGAACACCAACGCTGGCGTGTATCAGCAAACCTCGGCTTCCACCACTGATTGCCGGACGTGGGCCGGCAACACCAACTGGAGCAACTACACCTATAGCTTAAGGGCGCACAAGGACAGCGGCAGTGAAGGCTTCCTCATCATCTTTGACTGGCGCGACAGCAATAATTATTTGTGGTGGAACATCGGTGGTTGGGGTAACACCCAGCACGGCATCGAGTTTTCCATAAACGGATCGAAGACCACCCTCACCACGGCGAGTGGGAGCGTGACCAATGGCGGCTGGTATGACATCAGCATTCGGCTTAGCAGCAGCAACATTCTCTGCTACCTCAACGGCACTCTGATCCATAACATCCCCAACCCGGCAAGTTCAGCTTCCCTCCAGGTTTCTTCCGTCCTAGCCCGGTCATCCGGGCAGGTCATCGTCAAGGCCGTGAATCCTTCCAGTAGTTCCGTCGCGACCACGGTCAATATAACCGGCGTCAACTCAATCGCGCCGACCGCCACGGTCATCCAATTGACTTCTGGCAATCCCGCGAACGAAAATTCACTGGCCGCGCCGGTGAATGTTTTTCCGATTACGAACACGATTGCCAACGCGGGAACAAATTTCACGGTCACGCTCCCGGCCAATTCGCTTTCCATCTTTCGGTTGCAAGCCAGTGGCATCAACACCTACACCAACTTGCAACTACAAGTCACTTCGCCCATCAATGTCGGGCAAACGGTGGCGGTGGTGCTCTGGGGCTGGCAGTCCGGCCAGTCCAGTCCAGTCAACCTGACCACGAACGCCAATCATGCCATCACCTGCGCCTCGGCTGACACAAGTATTGCCAGAGTGGATTCCAGCAGCAATGTCTCGGGCGTGGGCGCGGGAACGACGAGTATCATTGCCACCTACGGCAGCCTTGGCCTTTCCGTTACTCAATCCGTTCAAGTAGTCTCTGTTCCGACCACGCTGGCCCATCGTTATGGCTTCAACGAGACTTCGGGGACGAACTGTTCTGACTCGGTCGGCGGTCCGGCTTGGAACGGCACGTTGCCCAGAGGCGGCACTTTCGGCAGCGGCCAACTGACATTGACCTCGAACAGCCAGCAATATGTTCAACTGCCTGCGGGAATAATCAGTAATTACACGATTGTAACCATTGATGCGTGGGCCAGCTTTGGAATGCTCCCGGCCAACTGCTTCTTTTACGGTTTTGGGAATACGAATGGCGCGAACGGAATTGATTACATCTTCTGCCAGCCCCGGAACGGACGCATTGCCATCACCGCGACCAACTACTCGGGTGAACAAAATAGTGTTCCCAATCCCTCCGGCAACTGGAGTGGTCTGGCCAGCTTGCATATAACATCAGTCTATAATCCGCCGGCCGGTTACCTCGCGCTCTATACCAACGGTGTCCTGGTGTCGCAGAACAACGCGGTGACGGTGCCGTTCACCTCGGTGAACGCCATTGTGAACTATATCGGCAGGTCGCTTTACAGCGGCGATTCCTATTTTGACGTCAGCCTTGATGAGTTTCGCATCTACAACGGCGCGTTGTCTGCGATCGAAATCGCGGCCTCGCAGGCGCTGGGCCCGGACCAGTTGTTGAGCACCAACCGCCCTGTCATCAACGCCGCCGCATCCGGCGGCAACCTGACGTTGTCATGGCCGCTGGCGTCGGCAGACTACACGCTTTTGACGCGGACGAATTTGGTCGCCGGGGCATGGACAGCCGTTCCGTCCCCGGCTCCACAAATAGTCGGCGGCCAATGGCAGTTCACCATCCCCATTTCCGGCAACGCCCAGTATTACCGGTTGCAAAAATAAACTGCCGGAATGCGCCGATTTTCTTCCGATGAAAAAATACGCAGTTTCATCAAGGCCATCGCTTCATCCGGGCAACATCGTTGCAGTTGTGTTAAAGTGGTTGTGCCGTCCATTTGATTTTATGATCAGGTTTGTTTTGTTAATGCGTTTCCCGTTCAAGCGGTTGTTCGCGGCCGGTGCGGTGATTTTCCTGGGCTGCGGGCTAATTCCCCGCGCCGTCGCCGTGCCGCCCGCCGAAAATCAGTGACGACCTTGATCAAAACGACGTTCAGCCGCCCGGCTGGTCCGGTATTTTTTTCAACGTGCTTATTGCTTTCTGCGCCCGGCTTTTCATAATGCGCTAGTTTGAACCATTGAGATGAGCAACTCGACTGACACCGCGACGCCGTGGAATATTGATTCGGCGCGCAACCTCTACAACATCCAGCGCTGGGGCGCGAAGTATTTTGACATCAACGACGCCGGTCACGTCGTCGCCAAACCATTGCAAGACGCGGGCGCAACCGTGGACATCACGGATGTGATCGAGGAGGCGAAATCGCGCGGGCTGAAATTTCCGCTGCTCATCCGGTTCCAGGATATTCTTCGCCACCGCGTCGAGGCCATCAACAAGGCGTTTCAAAATTCCATCATGGAATTCGGTTATCAGGGAAAATATCGCGGCGTATTTCCGATCAAGGTGAACCAGCTCCGCGAAGTCGTGGAGGAAATTCTCGACGCGGGCAAGCCGTATGATTTTGGTCTGGAAGTCGGCAGCAAGCCGGAATTGTTCGCCGGCCTCGCCATGCAAAACCAGTTGGGCAGCCTCATTATCTGCAACGGTTACAAGGATGCGGAGTTCATCAAGATGGCGCTGCTCGGCATCAAGCTGGGCAAGACGGTCATCATGGTCGTCGAAAAACTGGAGGAGTTGAAACAGATCATTTCGATTTCCAAATCGCTCGGCGTGGAACCGCACATCGGCATCCGCGCGCGGCTGTTGAGCAAGGGCGCGGGCAAGTGGGCGGAGAGCGGCGGCGAAAATGCGAAGTTCGGTTTGAACACGGCGGAACTGCTGGCGGCGACGGAAATGTTGACGGCGGAAAATCTCGGTCATTGTTTGAAGCTGCTGCATTTCCACATCGGCTCGCAGGTGCCGGACATTTTGACGGTGAAAAAAGCGGTGCAGGAAGCCACGCGGTTTTACGCGAAGCTGCACAAGATGGGTTTCGCCATCGAATACATGGACGTGGGCGGTGGCCTGGGCGTGGATTACGACGGTTCGCGCAGCGCATTTGACAGCTCGACGAATTACTCGTTGCAGGAATACACGAACGACATCGTTTATTACATCGCCGACGTGTGCAACGCGGAGAAAGTTCCGCATCCCACGATTGTCAGCGAGGGCGGCCGCGCGATTGTCGCGCACCACAGCGTGTTGATCGTCGAGGTGTTCGGCGCGATTGAAAAGATCCGGCCCGGCGATTTTTTGAAATACGGTGAGAACGAACATCCGCTCGTCCGTGAACTGCTCGACATCAAAAAAAATCTCACGAAGCTCAACAAGCTCGAAGCCTGCCACGACGCGCAGGAACGCAAGGAAGACGCGCAGCAGATGTTTGCGCTCGGCCTCCTGGATCTGCCGGACAAGGCGAAGATCGAAAATCTTTATTGGGAGATCAGCCAGGCCGTCGTGACGAGTTTCAAAGGCCACGCGTATATTCCGGAGGAAATCCGCAAGCTCGATGACACGCTCGCCGATCAATACCTCTGCAATTTCTCCGTCTTTCAATCGCTGCTCGACCACTGGGCGCTCGGACAATTATTTCCCATCATGCCGGTTGGCCGGCTCAGCGAACAGCCCACGCGCGAGGCCACGCTTGTGGACATCACCTGTGATTCCGACGGGCAGGTCAACAAGTTCATTGACCTGCGCGACGTGCGCGACACGCTGCCGCTGCACCAGCTCAACACCAATGGTGACGGCAAGCTGGAACCTTATTACCTCGGCTTTTTCCTGATGGGCGCGTATCAGGACATCATGGGCGACCTGCACAATCTTTTTGGCCGCGTCAACGAAGTCCACGTCTTCCTCGAACCCGACGAACCCGCCGGTTACTACATCGAGGAAATCATCGAAGGCGACACCGTCATCCATTCGCTCACCGCCGTGCAATACGACGAAAACGAACTCAAACGCCAGATGAAGGCGCAGATGGACGAAGCCATCAAGTCCGACCGCATGAAACCGTCCGAAGCCATGCGCCTGCTCGATGATTACGAACGCGGGTTGAAGGCTTATACTTATTTGAGTTTTTGAAATGGACATCCCTGCAGATCGCTATGAATTATACGCGGAATTCGGCATAACAGCCGAGAAAGCGCAGGCGCTAGAATTTGAAGCTGGTAATGTGGCATTGGCTTTCATCACCTGCCATTTTCTGAAACCAGATCAAATCACAGACGAACAGCGAGAGATGTTGCAGGGCGTTATGAATGACGTGAATCGAAAGACGCTTGGCACGCTCCTCAAGCAAATTAAAACTACAGCCACCTTCGACCAAACTATTCTCGATACCGTTGACGCCGCACTTGAGCGCCGAAATTATTTGATGCACAAGTTTTTCCGTTCGCACAACTTTGCCATTTTTGGTGAGGAAGGCAGAACTGCGATGATTCAAGAGCTAAAGGACATTCAGAAGCAACTCGACCTTGCACATGCGATGTTATCCGCTGTTACGTCGAGCCTCGATGCGCTGGCGGGCAGGAGTGGCATGGCCGAAAAGCTAGTCGAACAGTTGGTAGCGGAAGGGAAGAGGGTTGCAATTTAATTTGAAGCTGACTCCCCGCTGACGCCGCGCTTGCGGGAAAATCCCGGTCGCGCTAGATTCACGCCATGAGCAAATCTCAAATCCTTGAAGAACTGCCAAGGCTGACTGCGAACGACCGCTCCCAGCTTTTCGCCCGGATCGCCGAACTTCACGAAGCCGACCTGCTCGACGGCGGCGCACCCACGCCCGCCGAACGCCAGGCGCTCGACGAGGCGCTCACGGAGTTTGAACGCGACCCCAGCCCCGGCGAGCCGTGGCGCAAAGTATTCAGTAAAATCCGCGCGTCCCGCCGGTGAACTGGAATGTCACCATCCGGCCCAAGGCCAAGGCCGACCTTCGCCGCGCGCAAGACCACCCGCGCGAACTTCGCCGGTGAAATTTTGCCGCTTCAAGAATTTTCAAGAACTGGTTGCACGCGTTAAATTTGTTTCATCATTCATCATTCTTCCTTCATAATTTCCCGCCATGCCTGACGCGCTGACCAATCCGCAACTGCTCCGTTCGCTCGGCAAGCTCGCGCGCGGACTTTCCGCCTTGTTCTGGGGCCTGCCCGCCGCGCTGCTTGTTTCCGCCGAGACCGCCCGCGCCGAGTGGCTCAAGCCGCTTGGTTTTTTGCCCGCGCTCGCCGTCAACGCCCTGCTCGTCTATGGCCTCTGGCAGATGGGCGATTTCCAAAAACAGGAACGGCCCTGGCGCAACGCCCTCGACCGCGCCCAACTGCTCGCGCTTGTCATCTTTGGCCTTTGCCCGTTCATCTACTGGCACAACAAAATGCCCGAACAAATTTTCTTCAGCGCCGCCGTCGCCGTGCTCGAACTTTCCGCCGTGCTGTTTTTATTCAACTTAAATCTGGTTCTCAAACGTCTCGGCGCGATGCTGCCCGACGAAACCTTGCGCAGCGAAACCCGCCAGTTCACCGCGCTCAACCGCTGGCTGCTCGTCGCGCTGCTGTTCTTCGCCATCGCCTTTGTCGCGCTCATCCAACTGCCGCATCCGTCGCTGCCCGTCGGGCGGCTGCTCATCTGGCTGAACCGCGCGAGCAATCTGCTGCTCATCTTTTTCATCCTGCTCCCGCTCGCGATGACGATGGCGCTCATCTGGAAAACCAAGGAAGTCATCCTCGACGCCGTCTTCGGCTCGCGGCAGTGATTTTAATTCTTAATCATAATCGTAATCTTAATCTATTTTGCCGAACGATTAAGATTAAGAGCAAGCTTACGATTACGACCGAAGACCAAACCACAGCTTGCCCGCAGCTCACAATTTTTGCTACCGTCCCCGTCCTTTTCACATGAAACAAAACGCCCTGTCCGCCCTGGGTCGCCGCACTGCGCCGCCCGCCATCTCGTGGCTGATGAAAACCGCGCTCGCGCGGCCCAAGCTAATTTCGCTCGCCGCCGGCTTCACGGACAACTCAACTTTGCCCGTCGAGATTTCGCGCAAGCTCCTCAATGACATTTTGCGTTCACCCAAGACCGGCCAGCCCGCGCTGCAATACGGCTTCACCGCCGGCGAAAATAATCTGCGCCAGCTTACCGCGAAGCATCTGCAAAAACTCGACGGCGGCCACGACCGCGCCCATTCGCCCGACCGCGTCATCATCACCGGCGGCTCGCAGCAGTTGCTTTACATGACGCTCGAGGCGCTCTGCGACGAAGGCGACATCATCCTCGTCGAAAACCCGACCTATTTTGTTTTCTTGAGCATCCTTCAAAGTCGCGGCCTCAAGGCGCGCGGCGTGAAGCTCGAACGTGACGGCCTTGATCTGGTTCACCTCGAAAAAGTTTTAACGCAACTGAAAAAAACCGGCGAACTCCGTCGCGTGAAGGCGCTTTACCTCATCACCTATTTTCAAAACCCGACCGGCGCGACCACCAGCCTCGCGAAAAAATCCGCCGCGCTCGCGCTCCTGAAAAAATTCGAGCGCGCCGCCGGACATCCGATTTATCTGCTCGAAGACGCCGCGTATCGCGAACTGTCTTTTCCTGGTAGGGCTGACCTGCCGGTCAGCCAGGAGCAGCGCATCCCTACCATTCCACCGACCGCGCTCACGCTGCCTGGCGCGGCGGAACGCGTTATTTACACCGGCACTTACAGCAAGCCGTTCGCGCCCGGCGCGCGCCTCGGCTTCGGTATTTTGCCCGAACCGCTGTTCACGACCGTCCAGCGCATCAAGGGCAACCACGATTTCGGCACGGCGAACCTGCTGCAACAACTCCTCGCCCGCGCGCTGGCGACCGGACTCTACGACCGGCACGTCGCGAAGGTGCAAAAAAATTACGCCCGCAAGGCGCGCGTAATGAAGCAGGCGCTCGCGGAACATTTTCCGGCGAACGTGGAGATCTGGGCATCCGGCGGCGGACTTTATTTCTGGGCGCGCCTGCCGAAGGGAATTTCCGCCGGCGTGAAATCAAAAGTGTTCCAGACCGCGCTGAAGAACGACGTGCTCTACGTTCCCGGCGAACTGTGCTACGCCGACGATCCGGCGCGTGCAAAGCCGGACAACGAAATGCGCATCAGCTTCGGCAGCGCGAGCGAGGAAAACATCCGCAAAGGAATCGCGCGGCTGGGCAAGGTGTTGAGGAAATTTTTGCAACCCGCCTAGTTTACAATTCTCTTCTTTTTATTTTTCTTAATTCTTCTTCAATAATTTTATCAGGACGGGCTTTTTTTACAGAAAGCTCTACTTCCGAAGGCAGTAGCATTTCATAAAAAGCAGTTTGGGAAGAAAATCCAGTTGATTTTGCAAATTTTTTCCAATGTGCATTGTCTTCATTGTCCAATTTTGAAAGGCGAAGGGCTTCTTTTAAATCAGCTAAACTTCCTTCAAAATCGAAAAGTGAATCTTTAATTATACTGCGCATGTGATAGTTACTAGCTATGCTTTTTCGGGGCTTTTTTTCTATTGCTTTATTATAATCTTCAAGCGCCTCGCAAAAAAATCCCAAATCATTTAAACAACTGCCTCGAAGTGAAAACACTTCTGACTCATTAAATCCATGCGAAAACACTGTTGGTTCGACAAGTCCTTTTGTTATTGCTTCATCAAAAAACTTAAGAGCTTCCTTTATTTTGTTTAATGAGGATTCCCGAGAACCTTTTGATGAAACCGCATCATTCCATATTTCTTTTCCAGTTGTGAAAGCAGCACAGGCATCATAAAAATCACGTTCTGATTGGCTTAACGGTTTTGGCCCGAATATTTTTTTAAACCAGTTCATAGGTGACAGAACAAACCAAACAAAAATTTAAAAATCTCGAACGAACCCAAAACAATAAGAACAATGGTGAGTATGTAAAGACGATGGGTAAGTTTAACAAGCGTTCCTGTTTCTGTAATAAGTCTATCCGTGCCGGTGACGAGCTTCTGTGCAGTCCGTTCCGCATTTTCGGCAAGCCGAATATCAAGCGAAACTCTGGCTCGGTTAAACCACTCATTGAAGTCCTTCGCTGGAATGTTGTGAATAAACAACTGAATATCTCGCGGGGAAGCAGTCAGAATAAATTCGTGAATTTCTTTAACACGGTTAGGATCTGGCCAATTAACGAGTTTTGCAGCTTCTTGTGGAGTCATTATATGTGTTGGGTGGCTACTTTCAGTTGTCACTAGATTTCATAAGCCTCAATCCGAGAATATACCCGCAATAACCCAAAATCGAATTCCGAACAACAGGCTGCTTGCTGTTCTTGCACCATGCTTCAAAAGCGGAAGGTTCGACATCCACGCGAACAGGAATATTACCAGAAAGCTTAACGCCACGCTCGCCTGTTTCGGTTTTAGCGAGCCAATCCTCATAAGTCTTGGGCCAATCGGAATTGGGCAGAATAGACGTTATCTTTACAAAATTGTCTCTCGTATAAAATGGTATAGCGATATTCATAAAATGGCGCGAACTCAACCCGGCGGCCAGGCCATGTGGCGTCCGCCGAGAATGTGGACGTGCAGGTGCGGCACGGTTTCGCCGCCGTCCGCGCCGTTGATCATAAATCTTCCGGTTCAAGGCCGGTCCATTTGGCGATGCGGGAAAGCATTTTTGGCCCGATTTCTTCGCCGTCGTGAAATGCAAAAACAAAATCTGGCCAGCCTTCCCGCGAAAGAATCCGGTGCGACGTGCCGCGCTGGCGTTTGATAACCCAACCGATGCCAAGCAGCGCGGCCAGAACCTGTCGGGATTTGCGCGAACCCCACTGGCTCATGCGATGGAAAACAGTTCGTCGCCGGCAGGGACTGGTTCGCCGTGTTCAAAACGGTCGGCGAGCACGCGCAAGGCGAGCGCCTTGGCTTTGGCCAGCGCATCCGTCCGGGTTTTTCCGTAAGCCATGCAGCCGGGCAGTTCCATGACTTCGGCAATCCAGCGGTTGTCCGATTCGCGCTCCAGTTCGATTTTCAGATTCACGCTTTGAAGCTAATTCAGATTTTTGCAACTGTCGAACTCAAAACTGTCATCCGCATTCAACCCGGCGGCCAGGCCAGGTGGCGTCCGCCGAGAATGTGGACGTGCAGGTGCGGCACGGTTTCGCCGCCGTCCGCGCCGTTGTTGATGACGAGCCGGTAGCCACTTTTTAAACCCAGTTTCTTCGCAACTTCAGCGGCTTTGAGCAGCAAATGGCTCAACAGTTTTCCATCGTCGCCCGTCGCCTCGGCGATGCGCGGAATCAGTTTCTTCGGAAAAATCAAAACGTGCACCGGTGCCTGCGGATTGATGTCGCGGATGGCGAGCACGTAATCGTCTTCATAAACAATCGCCGCCGGAATTTCGCGGGCGATGATTTTTTCAAAAAGGGTTTTGCTCATGGATTTCTAAAATTGTAGCAGTGGACGTGAGTCCGCTCTAATTCAAAATAATGAGCCGACTCACGTCGGCTGCCACTGAAATTTCATTCCACAACGAGGGCGCACTTGTGCTGCTCCGGCTCGGCGGTGAGGCAGCCGCGCAGGTATTCGACAATCTGGTCCTGGATGAGTTCGCAGCGGGCGCTCCAGCGGCGGGCGCCGGCGAGTTGCTTGGCGCAGCCGCGCAGGCCGCGAAAACGCAGGACGCGGGGCGATTGCCGGAGCCGGAGCCGGAGTTCGTCGCGCAGGCGGGGGAAGAAAAAAAGTTCGAGGCTGTCGCTCGATTCGCGGGCGAGCAGGCCGAGGTCGGCCTCGCTGATTTCGCGGGCGCGGGCGGCGGCGCCAGCGTGGATGGTGTAGCCGAGGTGGCCCAGAACCTTTTCAAGCGCGCCGGAAAATTCGCCGATGGTGACGGCTTCGCGTTCGAGTTCGAATTTGAAATAGTGGAAGACGCTCGCGGCGGCGTGCCGGAGCATTTCGGGGTCAAGCAGGCCGTTGGATTCACCGACAATCTCCACGCTGATCATGTTTGCCGAGCAGGGAATGCTTTCGCCATTTTTGAGTTGAAACAGCAGGCAATCGGAGTGGAGCAGGATCATTGCCTGGCCTCCAGTTTTTTTACTTCGGACACGAAATCGGTGGCTTCCTGAAACCGGCGATAGACGCTGGCGAACCGGACGTAGGCGACTTCATCAATGTCGCGCAGACCGTCCATGACCATGGTGCCGATGAATTCGCCGGGGACTTCGGTCTCAAATTTCGCGGTGACGGCGGCGACGATGTGATCCGCCAGATCTTCCATGGCCTGCGGCGAGACGGGGCGTTTCTGGCAGGCTTTGCGGATGCCGGAAAGAAGTTTCTCGCGGATAAATTCTTCATGCCGGCCGTCGCGTTTGAGCACCATCAAACCTTCGTGTTCCACTTCTTCGTAGGTGGTGAAGCGGTGGGAGCAACCGGCACATTCGCGCCGACGACGGATGGTCGCTCCCTCACGCGAGGCGCGCGAATCAATGACTTTATCTTCCTGACAACCGCACTTGGGACAACGCATAAAACCACAGCTAATTGTGGCTGCACGTTTGTAACATACAAAGTTTTGTGGTGTCAAGGAGTGGTTATTCACAAAAAACCGCATGAAGAGGAGCTTCAATGTTGTGCGGAATGGCAAAGCATCCCGAAGGAAGGGGAATTATCCAGAAAATCAACAACTTACGCAACTTGCACCCTCAGAGCGCACACCGCCCAAAGTTCGAGCGTGCCAGGCACGAAAAAATATTCATAAAACCCAATAGGCATCCCCTTGCACCTCAAAAGCGCACAGAGTCAACGACACTCGAAAAAAGGTGCAAGGTGCAAGGGGTTTGTGCGCTTTCGATGTGCAAGGGATTTTTGTGCACTCTGCCGGACGATCCGGCCTTGCCCTGGCAAATCTCCTCGCTCGCGACACCGATTGAAGTCTCATTAAGCTGCCGTTAATGGCCGATTACCCCGGTCTAAATGATGCCTTCAAACGGCAGCGCGCGGCTTTGGCAGACGGAAAATTGTCGGGACGAACGGCGACGCCGCCCCGTTGAGGATGAAAAATTTTCAGGCGGTTTGCCGTCGCCGCCGCCGAAAAATTCCAGGTAAGTCAGTCAGAGGTTGGACGCCCGGCCGCGCTGGCCGTTCAATAAAAAACGCTGGCCCTGTTGCCAGGGCCGGCGCGTGCAAAAACATCCGCTTCAAGTTTCCGGCGCTGCCGCCGCCGGGTCATTTCCGTCTGGCTTGGACGCCTTTGCCAGGGTGTGTTCTAAAAGCTCGCATTGCCTTTCAATTTGAGCGACGCGTCGCAGAAATTCCTGCCGGGAACTCTCTTCGACAAACACGCCGTAGTCAGCGAGCAGCCGGGCTTGGACAGCCTGGAAGTTTTTTAATTCCACGACAACTTTCCAGATGCTCAAACACATTTCCAACCGATCATCCGTTTCCCTTTTGCCCAGCGCAGCCAATTTGGAAATTGATTCGGCAGCGCTCACGATGCCACCGCCTGGTGCATGGGATGCGCCGCTTGAAAAACGGCGTTGAAGGTTTTTCGGAGCGATGCCTGGGCATCACTCACCAGCAAGCAGATGCCGCCGGAAAATTGGTTCGCGTGCTCGCCGCTGAATTCAGTGCCGTCCAGTCTGGCCAGTTGTTCAAACTTGTCGGCCAGCAATTGCAGCAAGCCGCTGACTTTGATGTGGGTTATTTCCAATTCGCTCAAGCCATCATCCTCAAAGGCAGCCAATATCCGCAGGATTCCAGCATTGAGGGATTGCTCCAGGGAAATGCCGGCGCTGGTGGCGTGGCGCGTGATGGCTGCAAATTGTTCCTTGGTCAAATCCACATGGGCAATTGATGTCTCTTCCCGCTCGCTGAAAAACAGCAGAGTGATGTTGTCACTACCATTGTCCGGCGCGGGCGGATTTTTGGCGGGCTTGCCGGATGCGATTTTTTCCCGCACCGCGCTTTGCATCCATTCCCACAAGCTGACACCGGCGCTTTGCGCGGCGCGTTGCATGGCCGCGTGCATCACTTTGGGGATTTCAAACTCCGCGAAGACTTTGCCGTCCTCGTCATTGATGACGATGCGGACGTTTTCCGGTTTGTGGTTGCGGTTGGTTTTGACTTGCGGCGACGGACGCGCCGCGCTACGGTTCTGACGGACTTGATTTTTGATTTTCATGTGTGACTTTCATTTTTCGGGTCTTCGCTCGCCGTCTGATACACGGCGGGCATTTTTATTTTTGACGTTTTGGATCATTGACCCATGCTTGCATCCTCAGCGTGTAATCAGCACCCGGCTCGCGCGCGGAATCGGAATCTGTCAGCCACTTCGACAACTGGGTTAAATCCACACAGAGAAAATCCGCGAGCTTGGATTTGGAGCCAGCATTGGCAGTGACCGCCTGAATTTTTTTCTTTAACTTGAGCCATTCGCTTTTCACACCGTCACCTTTATCAGAGATTGCCGCATTAGTCAAGTTCAATTCTTCCGAAATTGGGTTTTGAAATTTTTGGTCACGCGCCTCACTGACTCGCAATTGCCTGCGCCGCAAGATATTTTCCCATGTGTCTTTCCATCCGGGTTGAACCAGTCCGCCAGCCGATTTTTTAACCGCAAGCACGAAGGCATCCAAAACATCGGAACGAATTCCCTCCATCTTTTCCGTCAAGTCTGCGAACAAAATATCCGCCAACTTTTGCCGACGCGATTCAAAATTCGACGGCCCGACCTGTGGCAAATCACCCTCAGCGCCGGCCTTTGCATTCGATTCCAAAAGACTTGCAAGCTTGTTTAAATAAACCTCGTAAAATCTGGCGTTTTCTCTCTCTTCTAAGTC
>DMQW01000028.1:8137-10870 GCA_003455565.1 Limisphaerales bacterium | reverse complement strand
TTTGAAAGCATCATCACCATCGGTTTGCGCGGCGCGAATGACACGCCGATGGCTCCGGGCGGACCGGAGGCGAACATGGCCTTGCTGGAAAAAATCGTGGGTGTGCAGCGGAAAATGATCGCCGAGGAAGTCAATCCCGACGTGACCAAAGTGCCGCAGCTTTGGTGTCTCTACAAGGAAGTGCTGGATTTTTACAACGCCGGGATGCGGGCGCCGGACGATGTGACGCTGTTGTGGGCCGAGGATAATTGGGGCAATGTCCGCCGCCTGCCGACCGCTGAAGAACGCCAGCGCAGCGGCGGCGCGGGAGTTTATTATCATTTTGATTACCACGGCGGGCCGCGAAATTACCAGTGGCTCAACACCAGTCCGATTGCGAAAATTTGGGATCAAATGTCGCTCGCCAAACAATATGGCGCGGACCGGATTTGGATCGTGAACGTCGGCCACTTCAAAGGTTGCGAATTCCCGTTGGAATATTTTATGAACCTCGCGTGGAATTCAGACCGCTGGACCAACGACAACATTGACGAGTTCACGCGGCTGTGGGCCGAACGCGAATTTGGCCCGGTGTTTGCCGGCGACATCGCCAGCATCCTTTCCAAATACACCAAATACAATGGCCGGCGCAAACCCGAGCTGCTCGCTCCCGACACTTACAGCCTGGTCAATTATCAGGAAGCCGAAACCGTGGTGGCGGATTTCAAAACCATCACCGACAAAGCGGACGCGATTTACAAAAAACTGCCGGCAGACCGGCGCGATGCGTTTTACCAGCTCGTTTTATTTCCTACCAAAGCCAGCGCGCTTGTCAACGAACTGTATCTCGCCGCCGGAAAAAATGCGTTGTTCGCCAGACAGGGTCGGGCAAGCGCCAACGACTTTGCCGCCGAGACGCGGAAACTTTTCCAGGCGGACACGAACCTGATGGCTTATTACAACCACACGTTTGCCGGGGGCAAATGGAATCACTTCATGGATCAGACGCATCTGGGTTACACCACCTGGCAGGATCCGCCGCAGAACAGTTTGCGCGCCATCCCGCTCGCGGAAATTGAAGTGCCCGACGCGGCGGCAATGGGCGTGGCCGTGGAAGGTTCTGAATTCGCGTGGCCCGGCGCAACGAACGAAGCGGTGCTGCCGACATTCGACGTTTTCAATCGGCAGCGCCATTACATTGACGTCTTCAACAAGGGCAAAGCGGCTTTTGAATTCACCGCCACGGCCAGCGAACCGTGGATTGTGATCAGTAAAATCACAGGCACGATTGAAAAAGATCAACGCCTGTGGGTCAGCGTGGATTGGACCAAAGCACCGAAAGGCGCGGCCAGCGGCACGGTGAAACTCACGGGCACGACCAACGACATCGTCGTAAAAGTGAATGCCTTCAATCCAACCGAGCCGACACGCGATTCGCTGCAAGGTTTTGTGGAAGGTGAAGGTTTTGTTTCCATCGAGCCGGAACACTTCACCAAAAAAACGGACGCCGGTGCGAATCGCTGGATTAAAATTCAAGATTACGGACGCACGCTGTCGGGCATGAGAGCGACGCAGCCCGTGGATGCACCGAGCGCGACGCCGGGAAAAGATTCGCCGTGTCTGGAATACCAGATGTATTTGTTCAGCACCGGCGCGGTGGAAGTGGCCACGATCACCGCGCCTACCTTGAACTTCGTGCCCGGTCGTGGACTGCGCTTTGCCGTTTCATTTGACGATGAAGCGCCGCAAATCATCACGCTCGTGCCCGGAAATTATAGCGCCCAGAACGGAAATCGTGACTGGGAAAAATCCGTCGCCGACAATGCGCGCTATGCCCGCTCCCCGCACACGCTGGTGAAATCCGGCCAGCACACGCTGAAATTTTGGATGGTGGATCCCGGCGTCGTGCTGCAAAAAATTGTGGTGGACCTGGGCGGCGTAAAACAAAGTTATCTCGGCCCGCCGGAAAGTTATCACGGAAAAAATTAAAGAAGCAGCAGCCGACGTGAAGAGGCTCTGAATCATTGATTATTCCCACGGCAGTTTGAGCCTCGTTACCCCGGCTGCTACCCAGGAAGATGGATTTGTAGAATTCTCCATGCGTTTGCGATTGAAATGCGGCCCGCCATTTCGGAACGTGATTGAAATTTGTCTGACTCAGCTTTGATGAAACGCCGCATGAAGAAAAAATCCGCCACCCCGCTTCCCGCTTATAAAAAACCTGCCGCAGCCGCCGCCAGCCGCGTGAAAGATTTGCTGTCGCGCATGACGCTGGAGGAAAAGGCCGCGCAGATGATGTGCCTCTGGCAGGAAAAAAACACGAAGCTTTTGGACGCTGCCGGTAATTTTGATTTCAAAAAAGCCAAAGCCGCTTTCAAAAAAGGACACGGTCTCGGACAAGTTGGTCGTCCCAGCGACGCAGGCGTTGGAAAAAACGCGCGCGAAACGGCGGAACTGGCCAACGCGATTCAGAAGTTTTTCATCGAACATTCACGGCTTGGAATCCCGGTGATGTTTCACGAGGAATGTCTGCACGGCCATGCGGCGATTGGCGCGACAAGTTTTCCACAGCCGATTGGACTCGGTGCAACCTTCAATCCCGATCTGGTCGAAAAACTTTACACGATGACCGCCGAGGAGGCGCGCGCGCGCGGCGCACATCAGGCACTCACGCCGGTCGTGGACGTCGCGCGCGACCCGCGCTGGGGGCGCGTCGAGGAAACTTACGGCGAAGATCCGTTTTTGAACACGCAG
>DMQW01000028.1:6306-7955 GCA_003455565.1 Limisphaerales bacterium | reverse complement strand
TCATCGCCACGTTGAAACATTTTGCGGCGCACGGCCAGCCGGAGTCCGGCCAGAACTGCGCGCCGGTGAATGTTTCGGAGCGCGTGCTGCGCGAAACTTTTTTGCAGCCGTTCAAGGACGCGATCCACAAGGGCGGCGCGATCAGCGTGATGGCCTCTTACAACGAGATAGACGGTGTGCCGTCACACGCGAGCGAATGGCTGCTGCGCGATGTTCTCCGCAAAGAGTGGGGCTTCAAAGGATTTGTGGTCTCGGATTATTATTCGATCTGGGAATTGCATCATCGTCCCGACACTCACGGTCACTTCGTCGCGAAAGATAAAAAAGAAGCGTGCGCACTGGCCGTCAAAGCGGGCGTGAACATTGAGTTCCCCGAACCGGATTGTTACTTGCACCTCGTCGAACTCGTCCGCCAAGGCGTGCTGAAAGAAGCGCAGCTCGACGAACTCATCGCGCCGATGTTGTTCTGGAAATTCAAGATGGGATTGTTCGATGACCCTTATGTTGATCCCGACGAGGCGGAACGGATTGTCGGCTGCGCTGCGAACCGCCAGCTCGCTTTGCAGGCGGCGCTCGAAACCATCACCTTGCTCAAGAATGAAAACAATCTTGCGCCGCTCGATCCCGAGAAGCTGAAAACCATTGCGGTCATTGGGCCGAATGCGCACCGCAGCCTGCTCGGCGGTTACAGCGGCGTGCCGAAACACAATGTCACCGTGCTGGACGGCATCAAGGCCAAAGTCGGCAATCGCGTGAAAGTGCTGCACAGCGAAGGCTGCAAAATCACCGTCGGCGGCTCGTGGAATCAGGATGACGTGACGCCCAGCAATCCGGTTGAAGACAGAAAACAAATTGCCGAGGCCGTCAAAGTCGCGCAGCAGGCGGACGTGATTGTGCTGGCGATTGGCGGCAACGAGCAGACTTCGCGCGAGGCGTGGAATCTGAAACACATGGGCGACCGCACGAGTCTGGATTTGATTGGCCGGCAGGAAGAACTCGTCCAGGCAATGCTCGCGACGGGCAAGCCGGTCATCGTGTTTCTGTTCAATGGTCGTCCGCTCTCGATCAATTATGTCGCCGAAAATGTGCCGGTGATTTTTGAGTGCTGGTATCTCGGCCAGGAAACCGGCCACGCGGTGGCGGATGTTTTATTTGGTGATTTCAATCCGGGCGGCAAACTGCCGATTTCATTTCCGCGCTCGGTCGGACACTTGCCGGTTTTTTACAATTACAAGCCGTCGGCGCGGCGCGGTTATTTGTTTGCTGATGTTTCGCCGCTGTTCGCTTTTGGCTTCGGCTTGAGCTACACGAATTTTGAAATCAAAAATGTCCGGCTGAAGAAAAAGAAAATCGGCTTGAAAGATTCAACTCAAGTTTTGGTGGACGTGAAAAATACCGGCAAACGCGCGGGCACGGAAACGGTGCAACTTTACATCCGCGACTGTGTGAGTTCGGTGACGCGACCGGTGAAAGAACTGAAAGGCTTTCAGAAAATTTCGCTGCAACCGGGCGAAACAAAAACGGTTTCACTCGTAATCACGCCAGATTCATTGGCGTTTTATGATGTGAAGATGAAATGTGTCGTCGAACCCGGCGAATTTGAAATCATGGTCGGCAACTCGTCGCGCGATGGTGATCTGCAAAAGGTG
>DMQW01000028.1:0-6176 GCA_003455565.1 Limisphaerales bacterium | reverse complement strand
ATGGTGATCTGCAAAAGGTGATTTTGACGGTGACGAAATAAATTCAACCCACAAAATTTATGGCAGAAAAACATTTCCAACAGAAACTTTCGTTTCTCGAGAAGGCCGGTTACAGCGGCGGCGACGCGGCGGCGAACTTCGTCTTCATGACGATGATTCTGTTTCAGACAAGCTTCTACACGGACGTTTTTGGCATCAGCGCGGGTGCGGCGGCGGCCATTCTCATGGCGGCACGACTGTGGGACGCGTTCTTTGATCCGATCATGGGGTTTATGGCAGACCGCACGCAGACGCGTTGGGGCCGGTTTCGTCCGTGGGTTTTGTGGACGGCGTTTCCGTGGGCCGTCGTCATGGTGCTGGCCTACACAACGCCCAAAGGCTGGGGCATGGGTGCGATGATCGCCTACGCCGCCATCACGAATATTTTGCTGATGACGCTTTATTCGATGAACAACATGCCTTACTCGGCACTTGGCGGCGTCATGACCGGCGATGTCAATGAGCGTGCAAAACTCAATTCGTTCCGTTTCGTCGCCGTCAACATCGCGCAATTCATTGTGGGCGGTTTCACGCTGCCGTTGGTGGCCAAATTCGCCGCCGGCCACGACCGGCAATACGGCTGGCAAATGACGATGGGCATCTGGGCGGTGCTGTGTCTTGTCCTGTTCTTCATCACATTCGCCACGACCAAGGAACGCATCCAGCCCGTCACCCAGGAAAAATCATCGCCGAAACAGGATTTTGCCGCGCTGCTGAAAAACAATCCGTGGAAGGTCATGTTTTTTATGACGCTGGTGCATTTCGCCATTCTCTCTTTTCGCGGCGGCGCACTTTACAATTACTATCACCACTATGCGGACAAGACTGCGCTCTTCGACTGGGTGGCGTCGCTGCATCTGACGGCGGCCCCGTTGGTGGCCGGCGCACCCGCGCCCGGCGGCATTTTGGAATGGTTCGGTTACATCGTTCACGCCGACAGATCCGATCTGGCCAACTCAAATGTCGCCGACGTGGCCAACAGCCTCATCAACATGATTGGCACCGGCGTGACCATCATTATCATTCTGCTTTCGCCCGCACTTTCGAGAAAATTTGGGAAGAAGGCCATCGCGGTTGGCGGCTTCGCGCTCGCCAGCATCGGTTCGCTCGCGTTTTATTTATTAAGCCCGACCAATATCGCCGGCATGATTGCCCTGACCGTTTTAATTGCGATTGTTTATGCGCCAACCATTCCGCTGGTCTGGGCGATTTACGCGGACGTGGCGGATTATTCCGAATGGAAAACGGGCCGCCGCTTCACCGGCATTGTGTTCGCGACCATTGGCTTCGCGTTGAAATTGGGCTTGGCGCTTGGCTCATCTTCATTCCTCTGGATCATGGCCGGCTTTTTCAATTACGACCCCAAGCAATCCGACCTGCCGCAGGCCGTGGAAGGCTACCGCGCGTGCAGCAGCATCGTCGTCGGCATCCTCTTTGGCATCTGCACGATTTTATTGATTGCCTACCAGATCAATAAACGCATGACGATCCAGATGGCCGATGAACTGGCCGAACGCCGGAAGAAAATCACCACCGCATAAAAAACAACCATGAAAATTTTCAACACTCTGGCCATGTTCGGGATCCTTTTGACGACGGGCGCGGGCGCGCAGACCACGCTCAAGGACGCCTGCAAAAATGACTTTCTCATCGGCGCGGCGTTGAACGAAAGCGAGTTCACCGGCCAAAATTCCAACGCCGTCGCGATCATCAAAACGCAGTTCAACACCATCAGCCCCGAAAATGTTTTGAAGTGGGAATCCGTCCACCCGCGATCAGGTGAATTTGATTTCACGGCGGCGGATCGTTACGTCGAGTTCGGCGAGAAAAATAAAATGTTCATCATCGGCCACAATTTAATCTGGCACAATCAGACGCCGCGCTGGGTTTTTCAGGACGACCAGGGAAACCCCCTTGGCCGCGACGCCTTGCTGGCGCGGATGCGCGAACATATTTTCACCGTCGTCGGCCGCTACAAGGGAAAAATCAACGGCTGGGACGTGGTCAATGAAGCCGTCAATGAGGACGGCACGTTGCGTGAATCGCAATGGAAAAAAATCATCGGCGAAGATTATCTGCTCAAAGCGTATCAATTCGCGCAGGAGGCCGATCCGGCGGCGGAACTTTATTACAACGACTTTTCGCTGGAAAATTTGCCGAAACAAAACGGCGCAATTGCGCTGGTCAAAAAACTTCAGGCGCAGGGCGTCCCTGTCGCCGCCGTCGGTTTGCAGGGACATTACAAAATGGACTGGCCGACAACAAATCAAGTGGACGAAACCATCACAGCATTTTCGAAACTCGGCATAAAAGTGATGATCACCGAACTCGACATGGATTTGCTGCCTGCTCCAACGCGCAATCAAGGCGCGGAAGTCGCGATGAATTTTGCGTTGCAGGCCAAGTTGAATCCTTACACGAACGGCCTGCCCGATGCCGTTCAACAAAAATTGGCGCAACGTTACGCCGATTTATTTTCAGTATTCGTGCAGCATCGCGACAGCATCAGTCGCGTGACGTTCTGGGGCGTGACGGACGCCGACTCCTGGCTGAACAACTGGCCGGTGAAAGGCCGCACGGCCTATCCGCTTTTGTTCGGCCGCGATTACAAACCCAAATCCACATTCGCCGCAGTAATTGGCGTTGTGCATCAGTAAAAACTGGCCTTGCCTCGATTTGGTGGACAGGGTTGCCCTTGATCGCCGGCTTGCCCGAGTCCGTGACTGGCGGCAAGTTTGTTTGCGCTGGCGGGCGCGGCGCATCAAGGCTGGTCGGCCACAATGTATTCGGTCGTCGCCGACATTTTTCCGAAAGGTGCCGTCGTCTCCGTCGTCGGTTTTGGCGGGATGCTGGCGGGCGTAGTTTCGACGGCGTTCTTCTGGTTTGCGAGCAACGAAATCTGGCGGCGCAAGGCGGCGCTGCCGGATTATCATCCGATTATCACCCCTACGGAACCATCATGCTGATCTGCGGCTGCGCGTATGTCGTCGCGTGGCTGATTTTTCACGCCGGCGTGCCGCGCATCCAGCCGGCGCGTTGATTTTAGAGACGGTCGCGGAAGTTTTCGGGTTGAAATAATTATCGTGGTGCGGCGGCTTTTTTTCCAGCGGTGAAATTAACTGGCGAGGATGCGGCAAATCCGTCAACTTGCGCGCGGATTCAACCGTTGAAAACGCTCCACAAATATCTTACTGGCCAGGTGCTCGCCTCGCTGTTGCTCACCGTCGCGGTGTTCGCCTTCGTCGTGCTGCTGCTCAACGTGCTGCACGATGTCCTGCCGCTGCTGCTTGGCGGCCATGTGTCTTTATGGCTGGTATTGAAGGCGATTGGCCTGCTCATGCCGTTCGCCTGTGTCTATGCGCTGCCGATGGGATTCATCACCGCCACGCTGCTCGTGTTCGGCCGCTTCAGCGCCGACCAGGAACTCACCGCCGCCCGCGCCGGTGGCGTGAGCCTGCTGTCCTTGATCACGCCGATTTTGCTGTTGAGTTTATTTTGCTGCGGCTTGAGCGCGTGGTTCAATCTCGACATCGGTCCGCGTTCCCGCGTGGCCTTCGTTAAGTTGAGAAGCAGTCTGATTGCGGATCTGGCCAACGCGCTGATTCCCGAAGGCCGCCCCATCCGTGATTTTCCCGGCTACATTTTTTCCGTCGAAAAAAATCACAATGGCGAGTTGGAGAACCTGATTATTTTACGGCTGCAAAATGAAACTAACTATGACACGGTGATCCGGGCGGCGCGCGGGCGGTTGAAACCCGAACGCGCGAACAACCAGTTGCTGATTGACCTTTATGACGCCCGCATGGTGGCGTTCGGCGCGCACGGAAACCAGATCACTACGAGCCCGATGGTGACGCTCAACCTGGGTCTCAACGCCGTGACGAACCGGATTACGAAGCCGAAGGTCAGCGACATGACTTTTTGGCAGTTGCGGCAGGAATTGCGCGAACTGGAAAACTTAAATGTGTCCGTCAGCGGCACCAATTCACCGGCGGAACTGCGCGAACAACTGGCGTCGCTGCAAAAACAGAAAAAAGATTTTACCGAGCCGGTGCTGGTGGCGATGCATGGGCAGTTCGCTTTTTCCTTCGCGTGCTTCGGGTTTGCGCTGGTCGGCATTCCGCTGGGCATCCGCGTCCACCGGCGCGAGACGAACATCGGCATCGCCATCGCCCTGATGCTGGTGGGGGTCTATTATGGCTTCATCATGCTGGGCGAAGGGCTTTCGGCGCACCCGGAATTTTATCCGCACCTGATTTTGTGGGTGCCGAATTTTATTTTCCAAGCCGTCGGCGCGGTGCTGCTGTGGCGGGCGAACCGGGGAATTTGACTGGGGGAACATCCAACATCGAACACTCAACATCCAAGCAGGCCGGTCGGTTCGGTTAATTGGATGTTGGGCGTTGGATGTTCGATGTTTATTTTCCTCTTCGATAAACTTTTCCCGTCTCCGCCTGATCCACCGGCTTCACGAGAATTTCATCAATGTTGACGTGCGGCGGACGGCTGGCGACCCAGACGAGAATTTCCGCGATGTCTTCTGCGGTGAGCGGATTCATGTCGGCATAGACTTCGCTGGCTTTCTTTTTGTCGCCCTTGAAACGCACGTTGGAAAATTCCGTTTCCGCGAGGCCCGGATCCACGGTGCCGACGCGGATGCCGGTGCCGAAAAGTTCGTGGCGCAGCACGCGGGTGATGGCGAGTTCGCCCGCCTTGGCCGCGCAATAGGCCGAGGCGCCTGCGTAGGCCGAGCGCCCGGCGACGGAGCCGATGTTGATGATGCTCGCACCCGCATCGTGCGGCAGGAGCGGCAGCGCCGCGCGGGTGACGCGCAGGATGCCAAGGACGTTCGTCTGAAACGTCGTTTCCCAGTCGGCATCCTTGCCGTCGGCGACGGAATCAAGCCCGTGCGCGCCGCCGGCGTTGTTGATGAGGACATGAAGATTGCCGACTGCCGATTTTCGATTGCCGATTTTTTTCTTCGCCCATGCCATGAAAGTTTCGACGCTGGCAGTTTTGCTGACGTCGAGTTCATGAAAATGTGCTTCCGCCGCGCCGGATTTTTTGGCTTCCGCCGCGACTTTTTTAAGTCGGCCAACGCGCCGCGCGCCGAGCAGAAGTTTCGCGCCTTCCCCGCCGAAGGCCCGCGCCGCCGCCGCGCCAAAACCGCTGGAGGCGCCGGTGATGAGCACCCATTTGTTGTTGAGGGAAAATTTCAAGATGAAGCCGGCGGTTGACGGATTCTGAATGGTGGAGCCTAGGAGGCTCGAACTCCTGACCTTCTCATTGCGAACGAGACGCTCTACCAACTGAGCTAAGACCCCACAAATCCAGAACGCGAAAATAATGTATTTTTCGGACGAACGGCAAGTTTTTTTGCCAAAAGAAAACGGGCCGGCGTTGCACACAGTTATCTGTCGCCGGCCCGTCAAACCGTCTTTCAACAGGAAAAACGGAGCGCCCGTTCTCAAGGGCAAGGTCAACCTAATCCATGCCGGACTGTCTGCAAGTGATTTTTAATAATTCTTTTTTCTCACGGCCGCCCATGCGTATCCTTGCGGTGAAAATTGAAACGGCACCTACAATTTCTTTTCCCCGGCCTCGTCCTCTGGCTGGCGCTTGGACTGCGCGTGACGGCGGCGGGCACGCCGTTCATCGTGGATGTCTGGGGCACGGCGGACGGGCTGCCGCAAAGCTCCGTCATCGCCGTCACGCAAACGCACGACGGCTACCTCTGGCTCGGCACGCTCAACGGCCTCGTGCGATTCGACGGCAACTCCTTCACGCGCTTCAACGTCAACAACACGCCGGGGTTGCCGAGCGACAGCATTATTTTCCTTTTCGAGGACAGCCACACAAATTTGTGGATTGGCACGGACAATGCCGGGCTGTGCGCGGTTCAAAACGGCGTGGTGAAAAATTTTGAAACCGGCGGCGCGGCCGACAAAATCATTTATGCCTACGAGGATGAAACGGGCGCGATCTGGTTTTGCGCGGCGGACGGGCGGGTTTTTTGCTGGAACCATGGCCGGCTGGATTTGCGCCCATCGTATCCGTCGGATTTCTGGAAGCAGCTTTTTTCCTGGGCATTCCATCTGCGCGTGCCGGGAAAAGACGGCGTCGTCTGGCATTTGGAG
>DMQW01000169.1:3173-3359 GCA_003455565.1 Limisphaerales bacterium | reverse complement strand
CGCCCAGAAACTCCACGCTTCCTGATCGAATTCGCTGGGGTCGTTTTTTGCTTTGTCCGGCGAATAAACGGTGGCATAAAGCCGCGCCGGTGGAAATTTCCAGATGCCGACGACGAGTTCCCACGCCCAATCAATCGCTTCCTTTTTGAAATAATCGCCGAAACTCCAGTTGCCGAGCATCTCGAA
>DMQW01000169.1:0-2917 GCA_003455565.1 Limisphaerales bacterium | reverse complement strand
AGTTGCCGAGCATCTCGAAGAACGTGTGGTGATAGGTGTCGAGGCCGACGTCGTCGAGGTCGTTGTGCTTGCCGCCGGCGCGGATGCATTTCTGGGTGTCCGCCGCGCGACCGGGCGTGTAAGGACACTTCGTCTGGCCGAGGAAAATCGGGACAAACTGGTTCATGCCCGCGTTCGTGAACAAAAGGTTCGGCGAATCGGGCATGAGCGAGGACGACGGGACAATGGTGTGCGATTTCGACTTGAAGAAGTCGAGAAACGACTGGCGGATTTGGGTGCTGGTCATCGGTTCAATTAAAAATGTAAAATTGCCGCAAGCGAGCGCAACGAACGCTTAAATTTCTTTCGCGACAAGGCGTAAAGATTAGTCAAAATGAGCCGTGCAAGGCGAGTTGGAAGTTTGGCTGGTGCAATTTTCTGGCAACGGCCATGAAGTCAATTATGGACAAAGGCGGCGATTCAGCGGAACATTGGGCAACGATTAACGCCCATGCTGACCGGCAAAGAACTCATAGTAGCGACGAAACCCTACGCGACGGATTCCACGGCGAAAAGCTGGTGGGTCGTCCTTTCCACGGCGTTTCTGCTGGTGGTTGCGATTGCGGGAACGCTGCCGCAGATTGCCGGGATTCATTTCCCCCTGGCCGGGCGAATCGCCTGCAGCATTTTCACCGGGCTGCTCCTGCTCCGGCTGTTTGTGATTTATCATGATCAACAGCATCACGCCATTTTGTCCAGATCCCGGCTGGCCGAAGGTTTCATGAAAGTTTTCGGCATCCTGTCTTTAAGCCCCAGCAGCATCTGGCGCAGCTCGCACAACTACCATCACAAACACAATTCCAAACTCCGCAGCGCGCATATCGGCTCTTATCCCGTCATGACCAAGGCCGAGTATTTGAGGTCATCCAAGGCCACGCGTTTTGAGTATCTGTTCATGCGTCATCCGCTGACTATTTTGTTCGGCTATATCTTCGTGTTTTTCTGGGGAATGTGCATCTATCCGTTCTTCAATAATCCGCGCGAACACTACGATTGCCTGATTGCCACCGTGGTTCATATCGCACTGGCGGTGGTGCTGACTTGTTTCTTCGGCTGGCCGGCGCTGTTTTTGACGCTGATTATTCCGCACTTCATCGGCAGCGCCATCGGGTCTTATCTGTTTTACGCGCAACACAACTTTCCGGGCGTTTCTTTTTTTGACCGGCACGGCTGGGCTTACGAAAAAGCTGCGCTGGAATCCTCCAGCTTTATGAAAACCGGCCCCATCATGGCGTGGTTCACGGCCAACATCGGCTACCATCACATCCATCACTTGAACGCCCGCGTCCCCTTCTATCGCCTGCCGGAAGTTCTCAACGCCATCCACGAACTGGCGAAACCCAAGACCACTTCGCTGCATCCGCTGGACATCCTCCGTTGCCTGCGTTTGAAAGTCTGGGATGTCGAGGCGCAACAGATGATCAGCCTCCGGAACATTTAAAAATCCGGTCATCTGGCTGGGAAAATCCATCTAAAACCAATCGGAGAAACCAGAAATTTCCGGCCGCCACCGCTGCCACTCAACCCATCACACTATGACTTTCACTGCCTCTCAAATTGCGGAACAACTCCGGGGCGAAGTCCTCGGCGACGGCGCGGTTGAACTGACCGGTTTCACCTCCGCCGATCACGCGCGTCCCGGCGATCTCACCTTTGCCGAAAAAGAAACTTACTTCGCCGCCGCCGAGCAAAGCCACGCTTCGGCCATCCTCGTCTCTGGCGAATTTACTTCGACAACTAAAGTTCTCATCCGCGTGTCGAATGCGCGGGTAGCCGTGGCCAAATTGCTGCCCATCTTTTTCCCGCCGGATCAACAACCGCCCGGCATTCATCCGAGCGCGAACATCGCCATCTCGGCGCAGATTGATCCCACTGCGCACATCGGACCGAACTGCGTCATCGGTGCACGCGTAAAAATCGGTGCGCGCTCCGTGCTGCTCGGTGGCAACCACATTGGCCGCGACTGCCAGATGGGCGACGACGTTTGCCTGTTTCCGAACGTCGTCATCTACGCGAAATGCCAGATCGGGAATCGCGTCGCCATTCACGCCGGAACCGTCATCGGCTCGGACGGCTACGGCTATGTATTCGACGAAGGCCGCCATCGCAAAATGCTGCAAGTCGGCAACGTCATCATTCACGACGACGTGGAAATCGGCGCGAACACGGCCATTGATCGCGCCGCGCTCGGCGCGACCGTCATCGGTCAGGGCACGAAGATTGACAACCTTGTTCACATCGCGCACAACGTGGTCATCGGCCGGAATTGTCTGGTCATGGGTCAGGTGGGTTTCGCCGGCAGCACGCGGCTGGGAGATTATTGTGTCATCGCTTCGCAGTCGGGCATTGCCGGCCATTTGAAACTCGGAAACCAAGCCACGGTCGGCGCGAAGTCTGGTGTCATGCGCGACGTTCCCGACCAAGGAACGGTGCTTGGCATTCCCGCGATGCCCGATAGACAAACCAAACGCCAGATAATCGCGCTGCAACAGTTGCCGGAATTGATCCGCCGCACGCGTGAACTGGAAAAGCAGGTGGCCGAACTCCAAGCCAGAACCGGTGGTTGAAAATCGCCCGGGGAAAACCGGGAGCCATGCGGCAAGAGTTTAATTAAACTCCCGCCCAAATTTGAACGCAAGCTTTTGCCGGTGAAAAATAAAAAATATTTCCGAAAATTTCACTTGAGAAAAAACCGCCGGCAGACAATATATAAGACGTAACACAGACGTTCTTTTAAAACCAGATTTCCCTGCTCTGTTCGTGATTCGCAACAAATCCTTGAACCGTAAGTTAAACGATCACGGGGCGAGTTGCGGTGGTGGCCGGCATGCCTTTACTGGAAGCCGAAAACCACTGCGCGAGTCCCCCATGTAGCAAT
>DMQW01000151.1:19847-35899 GCA_003455565.1 Limisphaerales bacterium | reverse complement strand
AATGCGCTGGTGCAAATCCAAATCGAATACGAAGTGCCGGTCATCCATGAGGTCTTGCTGCTGGAAAACGAATCGCAGGCGCGCGAGCGTTGCTTGGACAAAAAACACAATCGCGGCACGGAGGCCGCGCAGACGGCCTTGGAGATGGCGCGCGTGATGAAAAGTTTGCAAGGCTGACGGCTTGCGGCAAACTGCGGTGGATGCCCTATTTGCCGGTTGTCATCATCATCGCGTTTGTCGTTTTCTACCATCGCGCGGCGGAGTTTGAAAATGAATCCACGCTGCTCTGGTCCGGCCTGTCGGTTTTGATTTCCGCGACGACGTTTTCTATTTTCGTTGGGGAATTCTGGGAACTGTGCTTGGCCAGGTCGGCTTGCTTTTGGGAATCACATTCTTTCGGATGTGGCGAAGCCGGTGACTTGTGAAACATTTTACAATCGGCTTGCCGGTGCCGCGCGCGAGTGCTAATTTCCACCCGTTGCTCAAAAATTTATGAAAAAATCTCTTTTACTGCTTTCATTGGGAATTTTCTCCGCGTTGCAACTGGCAGGCGCGGCGGACATCACCGGCGTCATTAACCTCAAAGGCACCGCGCCGGCTGAAAAGGAATTGTCGCCGATCAAGGACGATCCGACTTGCAGCGCGAGCTATCCGGGCGCATTGCCGAAGACAAAATTTTACGTCGTCAGCGCCGGTGGCGGACTCGCCGATGTGATTGTTTCGCTCAAGGGAATTTCCGGCAAATCCACGGGCGCGAGCGCCGCGCCGCTGGTGCTTGACCAGAAAGGCTGCCTGTATTATCCGCAGATTCTCGCCGTGCAGACCGGCCAGAAACTCATCGTGAAAAATTCTGACACCTGCGTCCACAACGTCCACACCGTGCCCAAGGAAAATGCGCCGCAGAACCTGGTGCAGATGCCCGGCGGTGCGGATTTGAATTTCACTTTTGACAAGCCGGAGCCGTTCCTGAAATTCCAGTGCGACGTGCATCCGTGGATGTTCGCGTGGGTCAGCGTGTTTGATCATCCGTATTTTGCCGTGAGCGGCGCGGATGGAAAATTCACCATCAAGGATGTCCCGCCCGGCAAATACACGCTCGAAGCCGCGCACCGCAAGCTCGGCGTGCAGACCGCCGAAATCGAAATCAAAGACACCGGCGCGGCGCAAAACTTCACGTTTGAAATAAAATAATTTTTCCGCTTTCCAGCGACCGCTGCGCGCGAAAACCGCAGCGGTCGTTCCTTTTGAAACATGAACAACAAATATAATCCCGCGCTTTTTTGGTTCGCCGTGCTGAATGCGGTCGCCACGTTTCTGCTCATCGGTCTTGGTGGCCTCGTCACCAGCCACGAAGCCGGCATGTCCGTGCCCGACTGGCCGACGAGCTACGGCTATAATATGTTTGCGTTGCCGATAAAATTCTGGACCGGCGGCGCCTTTTTTGAACACACGCACCGCCTGCTCGCCTCGGTCGTCGGCCTGCTGACCACGATCCTTGCCGTCTGGCTGTGGCTCAAAGATCCGCGCAAATGGCTGACCTGGCTTGGTATTGCCGCGTTTCTGCTCGTCATCGCGCAGGGAATTCTCGGCGGTCTGCGCGTGAAATGGCAGTTGGACTGGCTCGGCATCCCGCACGGCGCGGTTGCGCAGGCGTTTCAGGTTCTAACCTGCGCCATCGCGCTGTTCACCAGCCGCTGGTGGCTGGATTCGTCAGCGGAAAAACAAGTTGCCGTTCCGCGCGGACTCCGCAGCCATGTGCTCTACGTCACGATTTTAATTTTCATTCAACTGCTCATCGCCGCGACCATGCGGCATCAGCACGCCGGGCTGGCGATTCCTGATTTTCCGCTGGCGTATGGAAAAATCTGGCCGTCCACCAGCGCCGAAGCCGTCGCCAGCTACAACGCCCATCGCGTCGAAATCAACAACGCCAATCCCATCACCGCGTTTCAAGTGAATTTGCAGATGGCTCACCGCCTCGTCGCCTACGCCATCTTCCTCGGCGTGGCCGCAGTGGCCTTTCTGGCCCGGAAAAAACTGGGCGGAGCGGACGGGCTGACCAGGCTGGCGTGGTTCTGGTTCGCGCTGCTCGCGCTGCAAATCGTCCTCGGCGCGGCGACCGTCTGGTGGAACAAGGCGGCGGACGTGACCACGCTGCATGTGATGGTCGGCGCCTCGGCGCTGCTCACCGGCGCGTTGTGGTGGATGATGGCCGAGCGGCGGACGCAGCGGGCGAAATGAGGATGCCTTGGACTGCGGCGGCAAGCGCAGTGCGACGCCGCTTTGTAATGGCATATCCTTAAACTTTATTTCGGTAAACACTTAGCGGAGGGCGATCCTCTAGCTTGCTCTTGTTTTCTACAAGAAAATCCCGCACCGCTTCAGATGAGATGCTCATGTTAGTCATATAACCCTTAATCCGCTCCAGTTCCTTGTTTAGATCCTTCCCCGCTACTGCGTTATCGAGAATCTCCTTTGAATGGTTATTTATTAATTCGAGATGCTGCAAAGCCATGATGTAGTCAATTTTCATAATTTTTTTGTTTAGTTTCACGGCATATATTGCAGACGGAAAAAGCCAGTGCCATTCGTAATGAAAAGGTATTGCGAATTCGTTACGTCCGTAGGCGTGAACAAACCGCCATTCCAATTTTCCCACGTTCCGCCGATGGCTGGCATGAATTGAATCTGATAATTGTCATACGGAGCCAGACTGGCCGAATCCACCCGCATTACCGGTAGCACCGTAGGCGACACGGCGGCGGCGGGCGGCGGGGCGATTTGAACCGTCGGCGTATTGGTATAGCCGATACCCGCACTGGTGATGCTGATGCTGGTCACCACGCCACCGGAAAGATATGAAACCGCCGTGGCATTGGTGCCGTGACCGCCAGTGATGCTGACCGTTGGACTGGTGACGTAGCCGGAACCACCGCTGCTCACCGTTACGCCGACAACAAACCCATTGACCACCTGCGCCGTGGCGAATGCCTGGGCTGGCACCGGATTAAGCGCCAGCCGGTAATCGCCGCTGCCCACAATGCCCGCAAACATCTGCGTGTAAATGGAATTTGTGGCCGAGAAACTTAACGGCTGGTTCGTCCAATACCACGCCACTGACTGCTGCAATTGATAAATGCCACTGACGGTCAGATTGGAAAACGTCAGGAACGACATGGGCGCGATGCCCAAAACTGGATTGAGAATAAACGGCGGTTCAATAACCACCAACGGCGTATTCGTGTAGCCATATCCCGCGTCGGTGACGGTGATGCTGACCACCACCCCGTTGCTGACAGTCGCAAACCCCTGTGTCCCGCTCCCGCCACCGCCGATGAATCGAACCAGCGGCGTATTGGTGTATCCGCTGCCGCCGTCAACGAGGTTCACGCCAACCACGAAAACGCCGGACATTGTTGCCGTGCCGGTGCCGGTGCGGGGTGGTGGAATGATTGTTAAAACGGCGTTGCTGCTGGTAACACTGCCGCCCGCATTGCTGACGATCACCGCGTAATTGCCCGCATTGTTGGTCGTTGCGCTGGCAAGATTGTAGCTGGCGTTGGTCGCCCCGAAAATGTTCACGGTATTAAACTGCCATTGAAAGTTGGGATTCGCGCCGGCGGCCACGACACTGAAAGCAACCGGACTGCCTTGATTGACGCTTTGGCTCATGGGTTGGTTGATGATGTTCGGAGCAGTTGGAACTGCCCCCTGTAAACCCAGATTGTTTATCTTGACGTGAAAGCCTCCGATATTGTCCCCATAGGGGTTGTCGCGAAAACTAAAGGCAAGACCGGTGCCTGTTCCAATCACGTAATAGTCATATACATGATTGGTGCTGTAACCGTCAGGAAATGGTCGCCGGTTCGCTATGCCATCCCATTCAGTGCACATCCATGAGTTGGGAACATGAACGAGATCAAGATTTTGCCAGTTTACAAACATATATGCGGCATCTGGGGTCGAATTGGGGTCGCCTACATTTGGACCAACACTCCCTCTTCCGCTTATCGTGAGTTTGTAAATGTTGCCATTTTGCAATGTCGGCGTGGTGTGGTCAAAAGGCCCAGTGATAATGTAATCAAACTCTTCGAGCATGGTTCCGTTCGTGGTGGCCACTGCAAACGTTGGCTGTTGGTTTGTAATCAGCCCATAATTTGCGTTTGTAACGAAACTTGGCGGTGATGTCGCAAAGTTGCCGCCATAAGCCCCCATATCGGAGCGGGAGCCATCAGCATTAAGGATTGTGGGATTGCCGCTATTTTTCGCTGGCGAATTTGTTTGCAGATGAAAGTCACCATTGGCGGCATTCACAAACAGCGGGTCAGAGCTTAGATTTCCAGTCCCGGCATATCCACCTTGCACGATGCTATACGTGATAGTGCCTACTGTAACCGACCTCTGCGGTTGGTCATTTCCCCATATAATACAGTTGTCTGCATTTACGTCAGAAACACCACCTCCGTAAAACCCACCTGAGTTACCATAAACTGTGCAATTAGCGGCATCGGATAAAGCAAGGGGAATTGCGTTGTTCCAACCGGTATTGCCATAGAACAAGCATCGGATGGCAGTCACGCCCGTAGCCCCTGAATAATTCTCTGCGTTGTTGTTGCGGAAAACGCAGTCAATTACAAAGGTATTGCTTCGCTGAGAACCGATTGAATTGACGGAGGCATTGTAGTTTGTCGCAAAAATGCAATTTCGGACTTTAAGCAACCCGGAGACCTGCCTAACCGTCGCTCCGCTGCTACCTCCACCCCCTGTAATGGTCAATCCTTGAATGTCCACTTCATCGGTGTTTGACGAACTCACCTGAAAGATAGCTCCGCTGCCTACCAAGCCTTGCCCGTTTACAGTCGTCACGGCGCTACCATTTACTGACATCAACGTCAGCGATTGAGTGACCACAATGCCATGCTCGTTGTAGAGACCATCAGAAATCAGCAATGTGTCCCCACGGGTTGCTGCCGCAACGCCAGCAGTGATTGTTGGTTGGTCTTGCGGCACGCGAATAATTGCCGCGTGAATGGTGGTGAGCAGCAGGCCGGTAATGGCGGCTGTGATTGCAGTTTTTGGCAGTTTCATTTTATTTCCTTTTGGTGCTTAACGCACCACTGATTATGGAAACAAAAAGGGCGCGAACTTGTCGCACCCTCACCGGAGGCACCACGAAGCGCCTAGAGAAAGAATGCTCCAAGCCGCGCCGACTGGCGCGTGCTTGGGCAGGGTCTTTCTCTTTGAAAATTCGTGGTTTTCCGGTGAGACCGTAGCCGTGCTACGCTAAATTATGTTTTGGTGAGTGTTTTTTGGTGTTGTTTTATGTGGTTGCCCGGAGGCGTTTTGCCCCGTCACTGGCAATCTTTCCAAAACCCGCCCCCAGCGCAAGATAAATTTTGGGCGCAATTATTTTGTCCCGCGAGGGACAGCCCGGAAATAGCCCGGCGTTTCAACGCCGGGTTGCCGGCGAAACGGAATGAGTCCCAACGGGACGGCTGAAATGCCTTGAGACAGAAACCGGTTGCCATGAAATCCATTCAGCCGTCCCGGCGGGACTTTGGATCCGGCGGCATTTTCCCCGGCGTTATCACGCCGGGCTATTTTCAAGCGTCGTTTCCCGACGCCAAAACGGAGGGCACCTGCGAACCGCCAGCCGATGAGGTCGCTCCTAAACGGAGCTTGGGCCATTGGCGGTTTGGATGCTACAACTATGCCGCGCCGCTGGCGCTTCGGGGGAAAGGCAGAAGGATGAAACGGGGCGGTTTTCGCTATTTTGCGTGTTTTGCGGTTAATTTCGGCTTTCTTTAGCAATTTCTGCTCCGCGCGCCCGTCGGCTTGGACTGTAAGCACACGAGTTGACGCTTTAAGCACGTCGGCTGATGGCAAAAGCACTTGTGCTTTGGTCATCGGCAGACGTGCTGGGAGTCCAAGCACCTGTGCTTTTGCCGTCGGCACGCGTGCTTTTGCTTCACGCCCGCGCGCGTGAGGCCGGATTTTGAGGTGAAAACAGTAAAACGACCCGGTTCCGCCAAGCTGATCGTTTTTGCCCCAAAAAGTAGGTTAGCGATAAAGGAGGCCGTTTTACAACGATTCCAGCAGGGCTTGACAAATCATAAAAGTATGTTATCTTTAGCGATAAAGATGGCCGTTTTACAATGGGTTCCATTTTGGGTTCCAATTTGGAGTTGACAAATAATTAATCTGTATTATACTAAATTCAATGTTCGGAAAAACAAAATCAATGGGGGTCATAAAGACTCCGCCGAACAGGTTAGTAAATAAGCATGAAAACACAAGTTAAAAACAACAAAATGGAGGTTCCCTATGGGAAATAACCACAAACAAACCAAAAGCAAGGCTAATGCAATCGCAACAGCGTGGGGCACTCTGGCCAAGGACGATTCGTTCGGCGGCTACACGTTGGTGCAGTTCCAGCAGTTGCAGGCGGATGCCCAAGGCAAGTCGGCGAACTTGACGGTGCTGGATGCCGGTTATACCGATACCCTGATGCAACGGGATGCCGCCCATAACGCCCTGAATGAAGCGATGCTCAACGTCGTGGACGGGGTCAAGGGTGACACCGCCAAGTATGTCGCCAACAGCAGCCTCTACAAGGCAATGGGTTACGTGCCCCGTGATGAGCGGGCAAGCGGTTTGACCCGCAAAACGACGGTGACCGTCAACAGTGGCAGCACTGTTGGCACGGCCACCAGCACCGCCAATCAAACGACCGCCGTTCCGACCGCCGCCACGAGCGATAGTGTGAAGACCTGAAAGGCAACATGAACACCGCTGCGTCTAAAGGGCGCAATCAAATCAGCGGAGGGATGGGCGAGGGTTGAACACAGGTTCAACCTTCCCCCATCCCCCCGACTGACCCAAACCCGCTCCGCCTGAACCATGTTCAGGCGGAGCGGGTGTTTTTGTTGCTTCTCTGCATCGGAAAACTCGCTTCATAATCCGTGTTCATCCGTGGTTTCTTCCGGCTTGAATTTCCTTCAAAATGAGCCTCGCCACCTTGGCTCCTGTAGTTTTTTGAAAACAACTGACCTTGCATATATTGTCATTTGATGACAATATAGGTTGAGTTAGGTGCGTTAACTGACGCGCCTTTTGTTTAATCACGAGACATGAAATCATCGGCGGAAGTCCTCAATGCAGCCGCAGTAGCGGAAAAAAGTTGGCCGGCGGTCTTGGCCGACCTGGTCAAGGCGCGGCTCACCGGGCTGGTGCTGCTCACCACATTTGTCGGGTTTTACCTCGGCGAACGCGGCGCGGTGAATTTTCTCCAGATGTTCCACGCGCTCTTCGGCACGGCGCTCGTCGCCTCCGGCGCGGCGGCGTTGAACCAGTTGCTCGAACGCGAATACGACGCCAAGATGCGCCGCACGGCCAGCCGTCCGCTGCCGTCGGGCCGTTTGCAGCCGGCGACCGTCGCAATTTTTGGTGGAGTTTGTTCCGTGGCCGGGTTGATTTATCTCGCGCTGCTGGTGAACTTGCTGACCAGTGTTCTCGGCGCGGTGACGCTGGTGAGCTACCTGTTTATTTACACGCCGTTGAAACGCGTGACGTGGACGAACACACTGGTCGGCGCGATTCCCGGCGCGTTGCCGCCGCTGATGGGCTGGACCGCCGCGCGCAACGAACTGGGCGGCGAAGGCTGGGCATTGTTCGCGATCCTGGCGTTCTGGCAACTGCCGCATTTTTTCGCGATTGCGTGGATGTATCGCGACGATTACGCGAAGGCCGGTTTCATCATGCTGCCCAATGTTGACGCGGACGGAAGCCGCACCGGCCAGCAAGCCGTGGTCAACACCGTCGCGTTATTTGCGGCGAGCCTGTGTCCGTTCTTTTTCAAAATGGCGGGAACAACTTATCTCGTCGCGGCAATTCTTTTGGGCGCGGGATTTTTGTTTTACGCGGTGCAATTTTCGCGGCAGCTCACGATTGTCCGGGCGCGGCAGCTTTTTCTGGCCTCGATCATTTATCTGCCGTTATTGCTGACGGCCTTGGTGTGGGACAAAGTTAAATAAATTTTATGGAAGCGACTGTTCAACAATTTCCGCCGTATCGCGAAACCGCCGCGCCTCATGGCCACGACGATCACGGCCATCACGAGCCGAATTTCTGGTCGAAATATATTTTCTCCACCGACCACAAAGTCATCGGCATCCAATACGGTTTCATGGCGCTGTGTTTCATGCTGTTCGGATTTTTCCTGATGCTCATGATGCGCTGGCAGATCGCGCATCCGGGCGTGCCGGTGCCGGTCTTCGGGCCGCTTTTGGAAAAAATTCTCGGCCAGCCCGCCGCGCACGGCGCGATTTCGCCGGAACTTTACAATTCCTTCGGCGCGATGCACGGAACCATCATGATATTCCTCGGCGTGGTGCCGCTGGCGTTCGCGGCGTTCGGCAATTACGTCGTGCCGCTGATGATCGGCGCGCCGGACATGGCGTTTCCGCGGATCAACATGGCGAGTTTTCACGCGTTTTTTCTCGGTGGCGTGGTGATGCTGGTGAGCTTTTTTATTCCGGGCGGCGCGGCGCAGGCGGGCTGGACTTCCTATTCACCGCTGGCAACGACGATTCCCACGAACGGCCAGGTATTCTGGCTGGTGGGAATGGTGCTGCTCATCACGTCGTCATTGCTGGGCGCGGTAAATTTCATTGCGACCATCATCCAGCTTCGCGCGCCGGGCATGACTTGGATGCGCCTGCCGTGGTTCGTCTGGGCGCAATTCGTGACGGCCTTCATTTTGCTGCTGGCCTTTCCGCCGCTCGAAGCCGCCGGCGTTTTGCAATTGATGGACAACGTCGCGCACACGAGTTTCTTTTTGCCGACGGGACTGGCCGTGGGCGGCCAGCTCGCCGACCGTAGCGGCGGTGGCAGTCCGTTGTTGTGGCAGCATTTGTTCTGGTTCCTCGGTCATCCCGAGGTTTACGTTTTGATTTTGCCGGCGATGGGCATCGTTGTTGAAGTCATCGCCAACAACACGCGCAAGCCGATCTGGGGCTACAAATCGCTGGTGTATTCGGTGCTGTTCGTCGGCTTTATGTCGTTCCTCGTCTGGGCGCACCATATGTTTCTGACCGGCATGGGCCAAAAAATCGCCACGTTCTTTCAGGCGACGACGATGATTATTTCAATTCCATCGGTAATCATTTTGACGTGCATGCTCCTCTCGCTTTGGGGCGGTTCAATCCGCATTAACACGCCCATGCTGTTCGCGCTGGGATTTTTGCCGATGTTCGGCATCGGTGGGTTGACAGGTCTGCCGCTCGGCCTGGCGGTGTGTGATGTGTATCTGCACGACACTTATTACATCATCGCGCATTTCCATTACGTCGTCGCACCGGGGACAATCTTTGCGCTGTTCGCCGGAATTTATTTCTGGTTCCCAAAAATGACCGGGCGAAAGATGAATGAATTCTGGGGCCGCGTGCATTTCTGGTGTTCGTTCGCCTTCATGAACATCGTGTTCATGCCGATGTTTGTGCAGGGTATCAAAGGCATGTTGCGCCGCATGTCGGACGGCGGCATCAATTATTCCGCCGCGCGCGTGCCGAACGCCATTGACGCTTTGCCCGGCAGCGTAATGCAGTTGAATGGCGTGATTTTGTGGGCGGCGGTGTGTCTGGGCATCGCGCAGATTCCATTCATCATCAATTTATTCTGGAGCATCAGCCACGGCGAAAAAGTCGGCACCAATCCCTGGCGCGCGACCACGCTCGACTGGCAGACGCCCACGCCGCCGCCGCACGGAAATTTTGCGCACGAACCGCACGTCGCCCGCGGCCCTTACGAATACAGCGTGCCCGGCGCCGCAGAAGATTTCACGCCGCAAGACGCACCGGCGGATAAAACCTCAACCGCTCCCAACGCGCACTGAAATTTTCTCATGGAAATTCCCTACACCGTAAAAAATCGTCCGGACACCGGCCTTTACAATGCCAAGCTTGGCATCTGGCTTTTTCTGGCGTCGGAAGTGATGTTGTTCGGCGGACTTTTTTCCGCCTACATTTTATTGCGTGTCGGCGCGCCCGCCGGCGAATGGCCGCACGGCTGGCTCGATGTCCGGCTCGGCACGGTCAACACGCTGTTGCTCGCGCTCTCGGCCATCACGACCTTGCTGGCGTGGGCCTCGTGCAAGGTGCGCGAGTTCGGAAAATTCAAATTCTTCCACGCCTGCACCATTCTGCTCGCGCTGACCTTCCTCGGCATCAAATCCTACGAGTATCATGACAAATGGATTCATTATGAAATCCAGTTGAACAACGGCAAAATTGCCGACGGCCATTTTGAAAGTGCGGTTTATGTGAACCAGGCCTCGAAACAGGAAGTGGAAGAACACAGCTATCGCGGCAATTCATTTTCCCAGGTTGCTGGCGGAACCACCAATAATTATCAACTGGCTTCCGTCACCATCCACGGCCACGTCGTTGAAAAACACGAGGAGCTGATGGATCTGCGCAGCGAGGAGGCGAAGAAAGCCGTCCATAAAGAACTCACCATCGCTGCGACCGACATCAAGAAAATGGAAAACTACGGCCCGCGCCACAACACGTTCACCGCGATTTATTTCACGCTGACCGGCCTGCACGCGCTGCACATCTTTGGCGGCACGCTCGTCATTTTTTATCTCTGGGGCCCCGGCAGCAAAATGTGGAAGACCGATCCCGAACGCTTCACCAACCGCATCGAAGTCTCCGGCCTGTTCTGGCATTTTGTGGACTTGGTCTGGATTTTTCTGTTTCCTGTGCTTTATTTGACCTGAAGATTTTATGAGCGAATCCGAACAGCCGGTAGATTTGAAAAGCTACATCCGCCTCTGCGCGGTCGTCTTTGTTGTTGTGCTCATTACCACGGCGTCAATGATTGCGACATCTTACGCCAACATCGGCCATGGCTGGACGCTGAAAGTCGCGTTGATTCTCGCCATCGCCGTGGTGAACGCCTTTCTCGTCGCCGGTTATCTCATGCACTTGTTGTCCGAGAAAAAAATGGTCTATACCGTCCTCATTTTCACGGTGATTTTTTTCATCGGGCTGATGGGCTTGACGATGTTCGCGATGAATGATTTTCCGCCCGGAACCGCCACTCACTAAAATGTCACTGAAAGCCTTCCATCTGATTTTTGTCACGCTGCTGACCGCGCTGTCCTTCGGCTGCGCGGCGTGGGCCTTTTCGACAGGTAATTCATTCTGGGGCGCGGTGGGAATCGTGGCGGGAATTATCGTGATTGTTTACGGCATTTATTTTTTAAAGAAACTGAAACGCATCAGCTACCTGTGAAACCGTTCAAGAAAAAATTTGTAGCGGCGGTCTGTGACCGCCGTGATTGCCGGCAAGGACTATCGCCCGTCGGCGCTCACAGAGCGCCGCTACAGTTGGGAAGACTTCTTTTATTGCCCGCCCTCGCGCTGTTCACGCCGGTGAAATTATTCGCCTGCGCGACCTGTTACGGCGCGTCGGATTCGCCGATGGCGGACGGCATGAACTGGGGCATCTTCACGCTGCTCGGCATCGTGGTGCCGGTGCTGGTAAGCTTTCTGTGTTTTTTTATTTACCTGATCCGCAAAAGCGAGGCGCTCGCCAAAGCCGCCGAAAAAATTTCTTCCGACGCATGAAAGACTGGTTTGCCCATAATGTTCTCGGCCTGCCCGAACTCGCCTCCGCCAACGGCCGCGCCGTGGACGACCTCATGGTTTATGTCCACTGGCTGATGCTGGTGCTGTTCGTCGGCTGGATTATTTATTTCGGCTATGTGCTGTTCCGCTTCAATGCGGCGCGCAATAAAAAAGCCAGCTACGAAGGTTCCAAAAGCAAGGTGCCGAGCTACGTCGAACTCGCCATCGTCGCCGTCGAAGCGGTTTTGCTGCTGGGCATCGCCGTGCCGCTGTGGGCGAAAAACGTGAATCAATTTCCCAAGCCCGAAGACGCCACCGTGGTTCAAATCATGGCGCAGCAATTCGCGTGGAATGTGCGCTATCCCGGCCTCGACGGAAAATTCGGCCAGCAGGACATGAAGCTCATCGCCTCCGACAACGTCTTCGGCGTTGACCCCGCCGACCCCGCCGGGAAGGACGACATTCAAGTGCTCAATGAAATTCACGTTGCCGTCAACAAGCCCGTGCTGATTTATTTGAGTTCCAAGGACGTGATTCATTCGCTCAAGCTCGTCGCCATGCGCATCACGCAGGACGCGATTCCCGGCCTGCGAATTCCCTGCACGTTCACGCCCACAAAAATTGGCCGCTACCAGATTGAATGCGCGCAGCTTTGCGGCGGCGGCCACTCTGCGATGGCCGGCGGCTTCGTGGTCGTGCAAAGCCAGGCGGACTTTGCTTCCTGGCTGAAATCCAAATCTCCCGGCGCCACGAGTTTTGAATAAGGCTGCCTGACGCACATGCTGGAAAATTCTTCACGCCTGCCCCGGACCGCCTGGGTCGGCTTTGGTTTTGTCTCCGGCCTGCTCGGACTCGCGGTGCTGATTTCCGTCCTGCAAATCAATCAAAGTCGCAAAGTGCAGCCACTCCGCGTCATCGGCCCCATCGCCGATTTCACTTTGACCAATCAGGACGGCCAAATCACTTCGCTCGCGAATTTGACGAATCACGTCTGGGTCGCCGATATTATTTTTACCCGCTGCGCCGGGCCATGTCCGCGCATGACCGGCCAGATGAAATCGCTCCAGAATTTATTGCCGCCCGGCAGCCGCGCAAAACTCGTCACACTCACGACCGATCCCGGCAACGATTCGCCCGCTGTCCTGAAAAAATACGGCCAGCACTTCGACGCCGATTTCAACCGCTGGACTTTTCTGACCGGAACGAAGGCGGAAATCGCCGGCCTCGCCAGCGACAGTTTGAAATTGAGCGCCGTGCCGGTGAAACCCGAAGACCGCAAGGATGACGCGGACTTGTTCATTCACACCACGATTTTTGTGGTCGTGGACAAACACGCGCAGTTGCGCGGCATTTTTGAAACCGGCGGCGAGGGGGTGGACTGGACGAACGATGTCGCGCCGCGTTTGCTCAAAACCGTCCGTCAGCTTGAGAACGAGCCATGACCGTCCACGATCTGCCCGCCGTCAACGCCACGCTCAACGGCTTGAGCGCGGTCTTTCTTGCGTTCGGTTTTTTTTTCATCAAGCGCGGAAATAAAATCGCGCACCGCAACTGTATGGTTGCCGCGCTCACCAGTTCAACCGTTTTTCTCGCGTGCTACCTCACCTATCATTTCACCGTCAAAACCGTGACGCACTTCGTCAATCCGGAGTGGTTCCGCCCGGTTTATCTGACGATTCTGATTTCGCATACCATTTTGGCGGTCGCCATTTTGCCGCTGATTGCCATGACCCTGACGCGCGCGGTGAAACAAAATTTCGAGCGGCACAAAAAGATCGCCCGCTGGACCTGGCCGCTGTGGATGTATGTCTCCGTGACCGGCGTGGTCATCTACTGGCTGCTCTACATCAAGTTTCCGCAGAAATAGTTTTGCCGCTGCAGGCATCCCGGCTTAACTTGCCGCTGTGAGTTACGAAGTTGAACCAATGCAGCAGCCCATCCGCAAAGCCGTCGGGCGTCCGACCACTCCCGGCGAACGGCTCTGGCGGGCGGAGCAGATGAAAGCCTTCGTTCAAAAATTTGCCCATGAAGCCCTCGAACGAACCGAACCGGACGCTTTCCGAGTTCGAAAAGCTGTTGGCCAGCCTCGCGCGCCAAAGCATTGATTTTGCCGTGGTCGGCGGATTAGCCGTCATCCTCAATGGCTACCCGCGTCTGACACTGGATGCGGACATTCTCGTGCATGGCTCGCCGGAAAACCTCGGCAAACTTCTTGAGGCTTTGAAAAAATGGGGCGATGGCTGTGCCGGTGAATTGAAAATCGAGGACTTTGCCGCCGGGGAAGGCGCGGTTCGCGTCACGGAATTTTTCGACCTCGACATTTTTGTCAGACTAGGCGGCAAAACCCTTGATGATTTCCGTTCCAACCTCCGCTTCTTTGAAAGCAATGAAGTCCGCATCGCCTATCTTTCACCCGCCGACCTGATTTTTCTCAAGCAAGGTTCGTGGCGTGAGAAGGATCAGCTCGACGTTTCCGCGATGAAGGAAATCCTCGCGCGCGAAACAAAGTCGGCCTGAGCCGGCCGCTCAGAAAACTTTCAGCGTGTCCAAAACCGCCTTGATGCGCGGGACTTCATGCGTGCGGAACAAATCCGTTTTGCCCAGCGCGGCCAGCACGGCGAAAAAAGGTTCGGCGCAACGGACTTCATCCTGAAAAAATTCAAACGCGTGGGGCAGGGCGTGGCAAACGGGAAAACCCAGTTCCCGCAGCCGGAACGTGTTCAGAAAAACATTCATCTGATGGCGCACGCGCACGGCGCTGTCCTGCAAATTTTTGTAGTAAAAGCCGAGGCCGGGGTCTATGAAGATTTTTTCCACGCCGTTGCGCTGCGCGGTTTCAATCTGCCGCGAAAAATAATCGCGCAGCAGCGGAACCGGATCGGCGGACAAATCAAAATCGCCGACCTCGCGGACGTTTTTGCCGGCGACGTGGCAGATGATGACCGCCGCATCGTGCGCGGCGACCATTTTGAAAATCTCGGCGGAAGCTTCGGTGCCGGTGAGGTTCAAAATGTTCGCGCCCGCTTCCAGGCTGGCGCGCGTGACGGCGGGCGAATACGTCTCGACGGAAACGAGGATTTTTTCCGCGCGCAGTCCCTTGATGATGGGAATCAATTTTGAGTTTTGCGCCGCGTCGTCCACGCGCGCGGCGTGGGCGAGGGTGGATTCTGCGCCGACATCAATGATGTCCGCCCCTTGCGCGGCGAGAACTTTTCCGCGCTGAACTGCGGTTTCCGCCGATAAACAAACACTTTCGCGATACCACGAGTCGGCGGACAAATTCACGACGCCCATGACGGCGGACTGCGAGTTAAAATTAAATTGCCGGCCGCCGATGGAAAATTCCGCCACGCGCGCGGACGCGACGGCGCGGTTTGGTTCGAGCAGTCCGGCGAGGTGTTCAAGCGTCAGCATGGCGGAATCGTAAGGCGGAATTGATTTTTCGCAAACAGATTGGCGTCGAAGGTGGTGGCTTGCCGGCGTTTGGAGTTCCGCCTTTAGGCGGCTCTGGAACCGCGTAAACGCGGAACTCCAAACAAAATGAACGCGACCGCGTCAGAAAAAAGTTTTGAACCGGCGGCGGGCGGCGTTAGATTCACCGCATGGATTCATCCAGTTGCACCAGGAATTTGCTGGCCGTTGCCGCCGCCTTGAGTTTTTTTCTCATGGCTGGCTGTGGCAATCCATCGGCAATGAATGAATCCACGGCCAGCGTGAAGCACATTGCGCAAGGTGAATTTCCCGTGGAAGTCACGCAAGCCGCCGGGCCGTCGGCGGTGGATTTTTACGCGACGTGGTGCGGCCCGTGCCGCGTGCTATCGCCGATGCTGGACAAACTGGCGGAGCCGTTGGCGGGAAAAATTAAATTCTTCAAGGTGAACGTGGACGAGTCGCCCGCGCTGGCGCAGAATTTTCAGATTCAGGCGATTCCGACCGTGCTTTTATTCAAGGATGGCAAGCTGGTGGATCGCATCACCGGCCTGCCGGCGGAAGCGGACTTGAAAGCGAGGCTGGAAGCGCTCGCCGCCGGCAAATGATCCGTCAACGGCGCGGCAAAAAAGTTTCCGCGAGCGAACCTTTTTCCGTGCGGATGACGGTGCCGGTGGCGATGTGGTGATGACCGAACCAGCCGTCCTGTGTTTCCAAAACAAACCGGATGTCGTCGCGCGCGGCGACCACGCCGTTGGTGTCGTTCTTTTCAAGATGATGGATTTCCTGAATCACGCCGTCGGGAGTGATATAGGCGGCGGAAATGGATTCGGGACAGTTTTTCATCCAGAAATTCGCGCGTTGCGGCTGCGGCAGCATAAAGAGCATCGCGTCGGCATCCTGAATGTTCGTGCGAAACATCATGCCGGTCATTTCTTCCTGTTCGGTCAGCGCGAGTTCGGCGGCCAGCGTTTCCGCGCCGAGATAAATTTT
>DMQW01000151.1:0-19571 GCA_003455565.1 Limisphaerales bacterium | reverse complement strand
GCGGGCGGGCTGGATTTCCCACAACTGACGGACAGCAGTGCCGCCAGCACCAGCGCAAAATAATTTTCAATCTTCACGCGGACAACTTGCCGGATGCGGCGGCAGTTTTCAATCAAACTGTCGGCACCGCAATTCACCGACAATAAATCACAAACGACCGGAAGCACGATTTGACTCCGGTTGCCAGACTTTCAACGTGGGAAAAATTTATTCCGACAGCCGATGTCAACCGGTCCGCGTGGAACGGTTGACTTGCCGGGCGGAAAGCTTATTTTGCCATCGCTGTGACAACTTTTGAACAACCCGCCGCCTTGGTGCGGCTTGATGAACTGCCGGTGCACGTCTGTGCCGTCGTGCGCAGCATCGCGACTGACGACGAGGACACGCAGCGTCTCAAGACGCTCGGCGTCTGCACGGGGCGGCGCGTGGAAATCGTCCGCACGGGCGATCCGCTCATCCTGAAAATATTCGGCTCGCGGTTGGGCTTGGCGGCCAGTCTCGCCAGCCGCGTTCATGTGGAAATCTGCCAGCCCGGCCATTGCGCGCTGCGCGAAAACGAAGGCGCATGAACGCGACCTCTGAAAGTCACGCGGCGACGGCGCACAAAGACCACGCGTTCACGCTCGCGCTCGTTGGCAATCCGAACGCGGGCAAAACCACTTTGTTCAACGCGCTCACCGGCCTGCGCGCCAAGACGGCGAATTTTCCCGGCACGACGGTTGAACGCAAAGTCGGCCGCCTGCACCTCGGCCATCGCCAGATTGTCGTCGTGGATCTGCCCGGGCTTTACAGTTTGAACAGCAATTCGCCCGACGAAAAACTCGCCGCCGACGCATTGCAGGGCAAGCTCGAGCACACCGCGCCCGATGCCGTGCTGGTGGTGGTGGACGCGACGAATCTCGAACGAAATCTTTTTCTCGTCAGCCAGATTTTGGAACTGAACTGTCCGGTCATTGTCGCGTTGAACATGATGGACATGGCGCACCGCGACGGCATCCGCATTGACGTGGCAAAACTGCGGGTCGAACTCGGCTGCGTCGTCGTGCCGATTGCCGCGCGTCTGGGCAGGGGCACTGACGAATTGAAGCGCGAGATCAACCGGCTCGCGGACGGTGCGATGCCGGAGGCCATTGACCATCTCAAGCCGGACTGCGGAGCCTGCACCGGCTGCGCGTTTAAGGCGCGTTACGAATGGACGGAACAAATTTCCACACGGGTCATGGATGCGGCGACGGTGCAGCGCTCGGTGTGGACGGAAAAACTCGATGACATTTTCACGCACCCGGTCGCCGGCGTGGTCGTTTTTCTGATGGTGATGCTTTCGCTTTTCGCGCTGATTTTTTGGGCGGCCAAAATTCCGATGGAGCTGATTGACCATTTCTTTGCCAGCACCAAGACCTGGGCCAGTTCATTGCTGCCGGCGGGCGATTTGCAAAGCCTCATGTCGGACGGCGTCATCGGCGGCGTCGGGGGCATTCTGGTTTTTCTGCCGCAGATCTGCATTTTATTCTTCGCGTTGTCGCTGCTGGAGGACACCGGCTATCTGTCGCGCGCGGCGTTTGTGATGGACAAGGTGATGCGCAAGTTCGGCCTGCCGGGCAAGGCGTTTGTGCCGATGCTCTCGGCGCACGCGTGCGCGATCCCGGCCATCATGTCTACGCGCGTCATTGAAAATCCGCGCGACCGGCTGGTGACGATTTTGATCACGCCGTTGATGACTTGCTCGGCGCGCATTCCCATTTATGCGATGGTCACGGCGCTGGTGTTTCCGCATTCGCCGTTGAAGGCGTCCTTGGTTTTCACAGGGGCTTACGCCTTTGGTATTTTGACGGCGCTGGTGATGGCACTGATTTTTCGCGGAACGATTCTTCCCGGCGGCAGCAAACCGCTGATGATTGAACTGCCGCCCTACCGTGTGCCGGGCATACGCGTCGCGCTATTGCATACTTTCGACCGGGCGAAAATTTTCGTGAAAAAGGCGGGCACAATCATCCTGGCCATCTCGCTGATCTTGTGGGCGCTCTCCTATTATCCCAAGTCAACGCCGCCCGCCGGCGCCGTGACAATGAATGAGCAGGCCGCGCAATTTGGAAAAAACGGCGATACCATAAAGGCAAATGAGCTGCACGCGGAGGCTGCCCGGTTGACCGCGCAAAATTCGCTCCAAAATTCCTTCGCGGGCAAAATCGGCCACGTTATCGAACCCGTCATCGCGCCGCTTGGTTACGACTGGCAGATTGGCATCGGCATTTTCAGTTCATTCGCCGCGCGCGAAGTCATCGTCTCCACGCTGGCGATTGTTTATGGCGTGGGCGACAACGCGGACAAAAACAACCGCAGTTCACTTTACGATTCACTGCGGCGCGCGAAGCGGTCGGACGGCACGCCGATTTTCAACACGGCGACGTGCGCGAGCCTGCTGGTGTATTACATCCTCGCGGCGCAATGTCTGTCCACCACGGCGGTCGTGCGGCGCGAGACGAACAGTTGGAAATGGCCGTTGTTTCAAATCGCCTACATGACCGGGCTGGCCTACGTCGCGGCGCTGGTGGTGTATCAGGTGTTGCGCCATTTCGGCCATGCGTGACGCGCTTGGCCACCGTTGTGGCCACCGTTTCATTTTAAAATTTGAAATGTCACTTGACAGATTCTCAAACGGGACGATGTTCTGATTGGCTGGTGCGGACGTTGGTGTTAGTTGGCAGTAAAGTCAGTTAGTAGAAACGCCCGCACCGGCTAAATTTTTTCAAGCCGCTTGCGCCTGAAGCTGTTTCATTCCACCCGAAAAAGCCTGCCCACAACGATTTCAACGGCTCATTTATTTCGGAGCGGCCCGAACTTCAAAAATTCCCGGTCTTAAAAGTTGTCAATTCCATTTGAATCGTCGAATTTACACCGGTCGAACCGGTTTGCTTGTGAGAATAATCCGAAACATTTTGACGTTGTTTATGGCGGGCATCCTGCACGCGGGCGCGCTGGCCGGAACGATGCAAGTTTATCACCTTGAAGATTTCCTTGGCAAATGGGCGCTGGTCACCAACCAGGATGCGACCATCACCGCAACTGAAGCTGCCATCCAGCGGAACGGCGTGGAAGTTTTTCAACGGGTGTTGCTCCTCAAGGCCATTGCCTCCAAGCCAGGGCCGGCGAAAAATACCGAGGCGGACATCCGCAGCTTCATCAGCGGATACCGGCCGCCGATCATTCCCTACACCAGCGAAGCCACAGCCAAAAGAACCGGCCATGAAAAATTTAATTGCCTGGAATTCGCCGAGGACATCGTGGCCCAGGCCGGTTCGAATGGAATCCCGGCGGAGGTGATTGGAATTAAATTTGAGGGAAAACTGATCGGACACGCTTGCGCCGGCTTTCCCACGGCAGAAGGCCAGATGCTGTATTTTGACAGCACGCCGGGCGCCGGAAAAATCAGCGGGCACGCCCACGAAGCCTGGGTGGAGGCGGGAAAACCTTATCGCCGAACCGACGGCGGCGAACTGGCGGGCGGAGTCGGAAAATTGTTCGTGGAGAAAATCATTCCCGTCAGTCAACCGGTTGAAATCGCCGCCGGTTTGTTGGACACGGCAAATCCGGTTGGTTTGACGGACAAAATCTCCTTGGTCGTGGCAGGTGAAAACCGCGTGCCGGCGAAAGGCATTGAATATGCCAGCCCGGACACGTTGCAAGTTTCGGAAGCCCAGCTTGCGAAATGGAACGAAGTCGCCGCGAAGATGATGATCGCGCAAACGAAACAACGGGATGCCAGCAGGAGCGCATTGCAGAAAACCGTCGTGGAATCGGCCATAAAAGTTTTGCGCGAGAACGAGGCGCTTGCCGCCCAAGGCGATGCTTACGGGCAATTGCGCATGGGCGGGCGCTACCTGACTGGCGACGGGGTTGAGCAGAACCTCGCCAGGGCGCGGAACTATTTGCAACAAGCCGCCGACCAGGGCAGCCCAACCGCCACCGACGAACTCAAGCATTTGGCAAACCAGATAAAATAATTCTGGTGGCGTTGGTGCTGGTGCAAATCTGCTGAATTTGAGATGAAAACGAGTGGTGCTCCCGCCCGGAATTGAACCGGGATCAGTTACTTAGAAGGTAACGGCTCTATCCATTTGAGCTACGGGGGCGACTCGACGGCGGCAAAATAACTGGATTTTCGTTTGCTGACAAGCCTGTTGGTTTAGAACCAACCCCATTCAAATTTTACATGGCCGGCCACGACCTGCAAAATCAGGGCGTTTGTGTCGGGCCATGCGAGGAGAATTTGGGTGAAGAGTCGAACTCCCAAGAGCAGCGCCTTTTCGTCGAGATTGAACGTGCTGGTGTGCCGCGGGGTGATTTTTTTCCGGGGTGATCTGACCCCGAGCAACCTCATGCAGCCGGGCACAGAGGTCGGGTAATCCGCAAAGTCCTCGGCCCCCATGCTTGGTCGGCGATCCGTCATCACAGCGCAAATTTGCGCCCGCTCTTCGAGGGGCATCTCCAAAATTCACGGTAGGGTTACACCCCATAGCGTCCGCAAGGTTGTCAGGTGATACTATTTGCCATGAAAAATAAAACATTGCTCATCACGTTCCTTTCCGTCGCGGCTTTCGCCATTGGTTGCAAACCGTCGGATGAAAAATCCACCTCACAGCAGCTGGACAAGGTTCAAACCGAAACGAAGCAGGCCGCGCAGGACATGAAGGATTACACCTTCGCGGAGAAGGCTGAATTCGTTAAAACCATGCAGGATCAGTTGACCGCCCTGAATCAGGATTTGGACAAGCTCTCGGCCAAAATTGACAGCTCCAGCGACGCCATCAAGGCCGAGGCCAAACCCAAGCTGCAAGCGTTGCGCGATCAGGCAACAAAGTTAAATCAGCAGCTTGCTGATGCCCCGAACGCCACTGAATCCACTTGGGACAGCGTGAAGGCTTCTTCCAAGAAGGCCTATAACGAATTGAAGGACGGGTTCAATCAGGCCCGCCAGTGGGTGAGCGACAAAATCGCGCCTTGAACTGCATCCCGCAAAAAAAAACGCAACCCAAATATAAATATGATCCAGCTATTGAAACGCATCGTTGTTCTATTATTCATCTCTGCGCTTGTGACCGTCGCCGGCATGGGCTGCAACACGGCCCATGGCTTCGGCAAGGACGTCTCGAACGCCGGTGAAGGAATTCAGAACGGCACCAAATAACCACGGACGTGCTTTTTGGGGAGCGCTTCTGAAATGCACGGTAGGGTTACACCCCATAGGCGCGGCGCGGCCCAGCGCATAACGTCAGTTTAAAAAATGACGGCAAATGAATTGCCATCAAAAAAAGAAAGACAAACTATGCATCTCTTATTCTCGCCGGTTCTTGGCAGTGCGCTCTACATCGGCGGCGGCTCGGTCGGCCTCCTGCTCGTCATCATCATTGTGGTTCTATTGGTTCGCTGACCGTTGAGCCGTTCCGCCGAAGGCTTCGCCCGACCACGCGACCGAGCAATTAATATCATTATGAAAACCTTGTTCACAGCCGAAGCAATTTCCAAGGGCGGACGTTCGGGAACCATTCACACACCAGACGGGCTGCTGGACGTCACGTTGGGAAATCCGTTGGTGAAAGGCATCGAGAAACGCGGCCCCAGTCCCGAGATGTTGTTTGCGGGTGCGTATTCCGCCTGTTACCACGGCGCCTTGAGCAACGCGGCCAAAAAGCTCGGCACCCCGGTCGAGGATTCCACGGTGCGGGCACTGGTGAGCCTGATTGAGGATGATCAAGGCGGTTACCGCCTGGCGGTGGAGCTGCATGCGCAACTCCCGGGAACCGATCGCGCCCAGACTCAACGCATCATGGACGAAGCGCACAAAACCTGCCCGTATTCCAAAGCCTTGCGCGGCGACACCTCCGTCAAGCTGGTGGTGGATTAACCGGCGAAATCCGTCCCGCCGCCCTTCGCGGGAACACTTTTGCCGTCACGTTGACGGCGGATGAAAAGAAACAACAAAAACAAAATTAACCGTTATGACTAAACTCGAAATCAAAGGCGATTGGAACATCACCAAGGGCAAGCTGAAACAGAAATGGGCCAAGCTCACGGATGACGATCTCCAATACGTCGAAGGCAAGCAGGAAGAACTGGTTGGCCGGATTCAGAAGCGCACGGGCGCAACCCGCGAAGCGGTCGAAAAGGCGGTCAAGGAATCTTGCTCCACCTGCGGTTGCAAATAGGTTGCCGCCCGCGCGGACCGGCTGGGGAAGTGAGTCAAAGTCCAGCACCCGCGCAGCCAACCACGCCGGTGAAATCCAGCCGCTCATTGACCCGGGCGGCTGGTGCAGTTTTCGAGGCAGGCTTCCCATGATTCACGGTAGGGTTTCACCCCATAGCGAAGGGCCAGCCCAAGTTGTAGCGTCCCCCCAATGTTAAAACCAAAAACTAAAACCAAAAATGCAAAACAACTTATGAAAAACCAAATACTAATCGGCGGAACCATCCTGATGCTGGCCGCAATGTCAGCCTTGGGCGCGGAAAACGTGAGTAGCGACCAGGGTCTGCAATATGATCAGGGCGACTCTTACCGAGCCAACGAACTGTCCTTGGACGCGTTCGGGACGGCTTCGCTCGGGAGATACACTATTGAAAATTGGTCTGCTTCGAGAGCCAGGCACAACGGCCAACTGGGTGCCGGGCTGGGGCTCAATTATTTTTTCATCCGCAACCTCGGCATCGGTGCCGACGTTTATTCTGAAAACACCACCAGAGCCTTTATTGACAGCGCTGAGGCCAATTTGATTCTGCGTTTCCCGCTGGGCCAAAGTGGATTCGCTCCCTACGCCTTTGGCGGTGGCGGTCGCCAGTTCGATATGGTCAAAGCGTGGTTTGCCCAGGTTGGCGGCGGCATTGAATACCGCTTCACCCCGCATATTGGTGCATTCGTGGACGCCCGCTGGGTGCTGCCGGACGAAGCGAGATATTACGGAGTAGCCCGGCTTGGCGTGCGCTTCGCATTTTAACTAGTGTTCCCACGGCTGCGCCGGCGGACTTCCCGCCGGCGCTTTTTCTTTTCGCATTTGCTGCCGGTGGATCAGCATTTTCCGCGCAAATACCGCCAATAAATCGCGGTAGGGTTATACCCCATAGCGAAGAATCCACGCATTATGTAGCGTCCATAAGGTAATAAAAACCAACAACTCAACAACCGAAAGAAATAAAATGAAAGCCATATTCCCCTTAACGCTCGCGGCCATCGTGAGCGCAATGTTAATCACCAGTTCGCCGTTGCGCGCGGCCAGCACGGACAGCCGCATCGAATCATCCGCTGCGAAGTCCTATACGTTCAAAACCTACCTCAAGAACGATTCAATCAAGACTGTATCCCAAGACGGGGTTGTCACCTTGACCGGCACGGTCGCCGAAGAATCGCACAAATCCATGGCCGAAAATACCGTGGCGAGCCTGCCCGGCGTCAAGAGCGTGGACAATCAACTGAAAGTCAGCGGCGAACAGCCGGCAGAACATTCAGACGCCTGGATCACCACAAAAGTGAAAACCGCGCTGTTGTTCCATCGCCATGTGAGCGCCACCGGAACCACCGTTTATACGAAAGACGGCGTCGTCACCCTGCAAGGTGAAGCGAGCAGCCTGGCGCAAAAGGAACTCACCACCGAATACGCCAGGGACATTGACAATGTCAAAGAGGTCAAGAATGAGATGACGATTGCCACGACTCCGGCCACGTCCAAGGAAACGATGGGTGACAAAATTGATGACGCGTCCATCACGGCGCAAGTCAAGTCGTCGCTGCTGTCGCATCATTCGACCAGCGCCATGCATACCGACGTTTCGACGACGGACGGCGTCGTCACCTTGAGCGGCGTTGCCAAAAACGATGCTGAAAAGAGCCTCGTCACCAAGCTCGTCACCGACATCAACGGCGTGACCAGCGTGATCAACAACATGACCGTCGCCGTGCCAGCGGCCGCCAACTAAACCTTTGATTCATTGCTGGCTGGTGCGAAAGCGTGCCAGCCAGCAAACCAACCGTTTTTTATGTTATACACGATTGCGATGGTGCTGATCATTTTGTGGCTGCTGGGTTTGGTGACCGGCATCGTTTTGGGCGGCTTCATTCATGTCCTCCTTGTCATCGCCATTGTGGTGGTTTTGCTCCGAGTCATCTCCGGTCGAAAACCATTGTAAACGGATGCGGGTCAACCTCGCTGCCGGGCGCAAACAACGGCTTGGAGAAACTGTCCGCCAGAGAATTAAATTATAGATTCAATATGAACACGAAAACCATCGTTGCCGTCATGCTGATCGCCTTGGGCATTGTAGTGCTCGCCTACTCGGGCATCAGCTTCACGACCCCGGGAAAACCCATCGAGTTCCTTGGGATGCACATTGCGACTACCGACAATCATTTTATCCCGCCTGCCGTCGGAGCGCTCGCGCTCGTTGGCGGAATCGTGTTGCTGCTCGTGAAACCCAAGGGGGTCTGACGAGCGGCGGCAACGGCGGGCGTCCCGCCTGTCGTAGAGCCATGGCGTCCCGCCCGGCGGAAAAAGCCCTTGCCCGGAACGACGGTCTTGGAGTAATTCGGAACGGTGGGAACGGCGGGCTTTTTTTCCGGGCGGCGAGATGCCAAGCCCTCTACGTCAGGCCAGAGGCCCGACGCTACGCAAATTTTTTCCTGATCGGGTCGGGTTTTACCCCATATACGAATCAATGAAAGCGACGGATGCTGGCATGGATTATGGTCGCCATTGAGCGGCCAAGCATTCGGGAAAGTTGCGCTGAATCTGGGATACCGACATGAAACAAAAATTAACCAAGTTGTCACAACGATATGTGACGGCGTTGCGAAAACACCTGCAGCAGGGGCCTCGCGCGAGCTTGCAGCCGGCGTTGGGACTGGGACGCCAGGCGGTCGCCCTCGGGATGGAGACACTGGAACTGGCCCGGGTTCACGAGCGGGCGCTCACCACCCTGGGATTATTCAATAGTAAAAATGGGGTGATCAAACGGGCGGAGATTTTTTTTACCGAGGCCATCACCCCGATCGTGGAGACGCAGCGCGCCGCACGGCAGACCAAAGTTGACTTGAGCCGGCTGAAGGAAACGTTGGGCCAGCGCACGGAGGAACTAGCCGTCACCAACCGTCAATTGCAACGGGGGGTCGTCCGGCGCAAGGTCATGGAGGAGGCCTTCGAGAAAAGCGGGCAGCACCACCACAAAAGTTTGGAGGAATCGCTCCAACTACAGAAACGTTTGCGGCAACTGACGCATCAGGTGCTGGCGGCGCAGGAGGATGAACGCAAGAACATCAGCCGTGAACTTCAGGATGAAATCGCCCAGACTCTGTTGGGGATCAATGTCCGGCTGCTTTCCTTGAAACAGGAGGCCCGGAGCAACACCAAAGGTTTCAAGAATGAAATCGCCAGCACGCAACGACTGGTGGTAAAATCGGCGAAGTCCGTGCGCCGGATCGCCCATGAATTCGGCAACTCATGAAACGCAAATTTTCCAGACGCTATCAGGCCGCGTTGCGAACGCACTTGAAGCAGGGCCACCAGGCGAGCTTGGAGTCGGCGCGTGGACTGGGGAGCGAGGCCTTGGCCGCCGGGTTGCAGACGCTGGACCTGGCCAAGCTCCACGAGCAAACCCTGGTCACGGAAGTGTTGCCGGACTGCCCGGCCGGCAAACGCGCCGCGCTCATCAAGCAGGCGGGAACTTTCTTTACCGAGGCGATTATCCCGATCGAGAAAATTCATCCCGGCCCGCGGGAGGCCGCCATCCACCTGAATCAAATCGTCGAGATGTTGAGCCAGCGCACTATGGAGCTGGCCGCCTCGAACCGGGAGTTAAAACAGGAAATCGTCCAGCGCAAGGCGGTGGAGACGGCGCTCAAAAAAAGCGAGCACCATTACTCGCAGTTGCTGGAACAGTCGAATCGTCTGCAGGAGCAGTTGCGGCAATTGTCCCGTCAGATACTCTCGACCCAGGAGGAGGAACGCCGGAAGATCAGCCGCGAACTGCATGATGTCATCGCCCAGACTCTGACGGGCATCAACATCCGGCTGGCGTCCTTGAAAAAGGAGGCCGCGCTCGACACCAAGAGCCTCGACCGCAGCATCGCCAGCACGCAACGGCTGGTAGAAAAATCGGTGAACATCGTGCATCAGTTCGCCCGCGAATTGCGCCCGGCGGTGTTGGATGATCTCGGACTGATTCCCGCCCTGCATTCATTCATGAAAAACTTTACCACGCGGACGGGCATCCGCCCCAGTTTGACGACCTTTGCGGCGGTGGAACAATTGGACACGGCCAAGCGAACGATCCTCTATCGCGTCGCCCAGGAATCGCTTACCAATGTGGCCCGTCATGCGCAAGCCAGCCGGGTGGATGTGAGCATCCAGAAACTCCGGTGTGACGTTCGCATGGAAATCAAAGACAACGGCAAATCCTTTGACGTGCAAGGCGCGTTGCATGTCAACGGGAACAAACGATTGGGGCTGCTCGGCATGAGGGAGCGGGTCGAAATGGTCGACGGCACCTTTTGCGTCGAATCCGCACCCGGCCAAGGCACCACCATCCGGGTGGAAATTCCGTTCGCCAAAATGCGGAAAGGCCCGCTGAAAAAATCTGGTAAAACCACACTTGAATGTCTCTGAAACAAATCACCGTCCTACTGAAAGATTCTTAAATGAAAACAAACGCCTCCAAACCCACCGCTCCGGCCACTCGTTTGCCCAAGTGTGCCACCGGCATCCAAGGTCTCGACGAAATTACCGGCGGCGGGTTGCCGCAGGGGCGGCCCACGCTGGTCTGCGGCGGCGCGGGTTGCGGCAAGACGCTGTTGGCCGTGGAATTCCTCGTGCGCGGCGCAGCGCAGTTCGGCGAGCCGGGCGTGTTCATGGCCTTCGAGGAGACGGAAGCGGAGTTGAAGGCCAACGTCGCGTCGCTCGGATTTGATCTGGCGGGCCTGGTCCAGCGCAAAAAAATTGTGATCGACTACGTCCACATGGAGCCCGTTGAAGTCCAGGAGAGCGGCGAGTATGATCTGGAAGGGTTGTTCGTCCGGCTCAATCACGCGATCGATTCCATCGGCGCCAAGCGCGTGGTGCTGGACACGCTGGAAGCGCTGTTCGCCAGCCTGCCCAACGAGGCCATCCTGCGCGCCGAGTTGCGCCGGCTCTTCCGCTGGCTCAAGGACAAAGGCGTGACCGCCGTCATCACGGCCGAGCGCGGGCGCGAATCACTGACGCGTCACGGGCTGGAGGAATATGTGTCCGACTGCGTCATCGTGCTCGACCATCGGGTCGTTGATCAGATTGCCACGCGGAATCTGCGCGTGATGAAATATCGCGGCGCGCTGCACGGCACCAACGAATTTCCCTTTCTCATCGGCGACGAGGGCATCAGCGTGCTGCCCATCACGTCGCTGGGGCTGAATCACAAGGCGCCGAGCGAGCGGATTGCCACCGGCATCCCGCGGCTCGACGCGATGCTAGGCGGGCGGGGGTTTTTTCGCGGCAGCAGCATTCTGCTCACGGGCACGCCCGGCACCGGCAAGACCATCGTCGCCGCCAACTTTGCCCATGCCGCCTGCCGGCGCGGGGAGCGCGCCCTCTTCTTCTCGTTCGTGGAATCACCCGCCCAGATCATCCGCAACATGCATTCCATCGGGTTGCGCCTGGAGCCGATGGTCAAGCGCGGTCTGCTGCGGTTTCACTCGGCGCGGCCCTCGCTCTACGGCTTGGAAATGCACCTGGCCACGATGTTCAAGGAGATCGTGGCGTTTCAACCCCATGTCGTCATCATGGACCCCATTACCAGCCTGATGGACGCCGGCACCGCCTCCGAAGGCAAGGGGATGGTGACGCGGCTGATTGACTATTTGAAGGCCGGACAAGTCACCACGCTCTTCACCAGTCTGACGCAGGGTGGCCAGGCGCTGCAACAAACTGAAACCGCCATGTCTTCGCTCATGGACGCCTGGCTGTCGTTGCAAGACTTCGAAGGCAACGGCGAACGCAATCGCGTGCTCTACGTGCTCAAAGCGCGCGGCATGGCGCACTCGAACCAAATGCGCGAGTTCCTGATTTCGGACCGGGGCATTGACCTCGTGGACGCCTACATTGGTGCCAGCGGCGTGTTGACCGGCTCCGCCCGCGCGGCGCAAGGGGCCCTCGAAAAAGCCGTCGTGCTGGCCGACCAGCAGGAAGCCGCCCAGCTCAAGCGCGAAGTGGAACGCAAACGCAAGGCGCTCGACCGGCAAATCGGCGATCTGCGCTCCGATTACGAAACCGAAGCACTGGAACTACGGCGCATTGCCGAACAGGTCGGCACGCGAACTTTCGTGCTGGGCACCGAGCGGGCAGAATCAGGCCGCTTGCGCCAGGCGGATGCCAAGGTGGCGGCCAGAACGCGGAGCAAACCCAGCCCGGAGAAGATAAATTGATGAAAACCAAAACGGTGAAACGACGTGCCGCCACCTCCCCTCGCCAGCCCGCCAAAATCTGGCAAAAGTGCCTTTCTGTGACTGAACCAGAAATCCCACCGAACACGGGCAACGTGGGGCCCGCCAAAATCTGGCAACTGCGCCTTTACGTGGCCGGCCAGACGCCCAAATCGCTGGAGGCGTTCGCGAACCTAAAGAAGCTTTGCGAAAGCCAACTCAAAGGCCGCTATCGCATCACGGTGATTGATTTGATGAAGCATCCCGAGTTGGCCAAAGGCCACCAGATCATGGCCCTTCCCACGGTGGTGCGCAAGTTGCCGAAGCCCGTGCGAACAATCATTGGCAGCCTTTCCGATACCGAGCGCGTGCTCGTCGGCTTGGATTTGCGCGCTGCCGATTAACCGAGACGAACGCCCGTGAAAATTATCAAAACCAACCGCTCGCCCCGTGAAATAACCTCTGCCGACGGACCCTTGCCCCGTGGAATAACCTCTGCGGCGTGCCCCGCGCCACCGGACGCGTATTTCACGGGGCGAGCATCCGCACCGCCTATTTCACGGGGCAAGACGCAGGCCTTTGAAAAGGCTCTGGCCACCCGGCCCACGGGGAAATACGTCTTGCGACTGTTCGTGGCGGGGGCCACGGCCCGATCGCGCCAAGCCGTCCTGCGCGTCCGTCAACTGTGCGAAGCGGAACTGAAAGACAACTACGAACTGGAAGTGATTGACATCTATCAGCAGCCCAGCCTGGCGCGCGCCAACCAGATCGTCGCGACCCCGACGCTCATCAAAGAAATCCCACTGCCGGTGCGCCGGTTCATCGGCAACCTGTTAAACCTCGCCGGCCTGTTCGTCGAGTTGGACTTGATCACAAAAGGTAAAATCGCAGTTTGAAAACTACCCGCCACCAACGCGTGAAACAAACGCTGAAACGCTTAAAAACTGAAAAGCTGAAATTTCAGCGTGTCAGCGTGCCAGCGTTTCAACTTTTGACCACGCGCCTGGCCGACGCCGAGGAAACGCTCCGCGCCATCCGCACCGGCGAGGTGGATACGGTGATGGTCGCGGGCAAAGAAGATTCACAGGTGTTCACGCTGGAAGGCGCCGACCACGCCTACCGCGTGCTCATCGAATCCATGAACGAAGGGGCGCTGACGCTGACGGCTGACAAGGTGATTCTTTACGCCAACCAGAGCTTCGCGAGAATGGTCAAATGCCCGCTGGAGCAGGTGATGGGCAGTTCCTTTCGCCGCTTTCTCTCCGCCGAAGACCGGGCCACGCTCCAACCGCTCCTGAAACGGGCCGGCAAATCCGGCTCTAAAATCCAAGTGTTCCTTCACGTCGGCGACGGTTCGAAAATGCCGGCGCAAATTTCCATTCGTCCTCTGGCAATGAATGGTTTCAACCGCGCGACCATCGGCCTGGTGGTGACGGACATGACGGAGGCCCGGCGGACCGAGGAACAGCTGCGGGCCTTGACGCACCGCGTGGTGCAAGTGCAGGAAGCCGAGCGCGGGCGCGTGGCCCTCGAATTGCACGACAACATTACCCAGCTGCTCTGCGCCATCCTCGTTCGCAGCCAGACGCTGGCGGACAAACTTTCGGCGCGCGACGGGTCAGCGAAGCGAGAGGCGATTAAACTCCGCAAGATGCTTGGCCAGACGGCCGAAGAAGTGGAGCGCATCTCGCGTAATCTGCGGCCCAGTGTATTGGACCAGCTGGGTCTGGTCGCCGCCCTGCGCGCCACCAGCACGGAGTTCGCGGAGCGGACGGGCGTGTCCGTCAAGCTGGCCTGCGCGCAGTTGACCGTGCGGTTGCCCGCCGACACCGAGTTGGCGCTCTACCGCATTCTCCAGGAAGCCCTGGGAAACGTGGAGAAGCACGCCCGCGCCCGCCACGTGACCGTGCGCCTGAGGCTGCGCACCTGCGTTCAGTTGGCGATCAATGACGACGGGATCGGCTTCGACCCGGAGCATCGCGCGGCCAGACGAAAAGGCAAGGGCGGCCTGGGTCTGCTCAGCATGCGCGAGCGGGCGACCTACGCGGGCGGCGCCTTCACGGTCAAATCCATTCGCGGGGCCGGCACGGAAATCGAGGTGCGCATTCCCCTGCCGCCAAGGGCCACGGCTTCCAGCGCGGAGCGCGGTTAACTAAACTGACTTATGAAAAAAATCACTGTTCTGCTGGCGGAAGACCATACGATTGTGCGCGAAGGATTTCGCAAGATGCTTGAACTCGAAGCCGACCTCGAAGTGATCGGCGAAGCGCAAGATGGCCGCCAAGCGGTCGCCCTGGCCAAAAAACTTCGTCCCGCCGTGGTGTTGATGGACATCGCGATGCCGCGGCTCAACGGTTTGGAAGCCACCCGCCAGGTGCTCCAAGCTCTCCCCGCCACCAAAGTGCTCATGCTCTCCGCGCACAGTGATGACGCGTATGTCAAAAACGCCACCGAGTCCGGGGCCGTGGGATTTCTGCTCAAGCAAACCTCCGCCCACGACGTGTGCCGCGCGATCCGGGAAGTTCATCAGGGAAAAACGTTTTTCAGTCCCTCAATTTCCCGGCGTCTCGATCGTCTCCATCCGCCATCGCCCGACCGCATGGGAGTGTTCAACAAGAAAGCTGCCCAACTGACTTCGCGCGAGTTGGAAGTGCTGCAACTGATCGCCGAAGGCAAGGCCAACAAGGAAACTGCGGCGGAACTCGGCATCGGCACCAAGACCGTCGAAAAACATCGCGAGCATCTCATGGAGAAACTCGACATCCACGACACCGCCGGCCTCACCCGCTACGCCATCAGCGCGGGCATCATCGAGAGCAGCGTCCAGTTGACCATCATTTAGGGTTGCGACTGGAACCGATGGGCAGGTTTCGTCCTCGTTCTCGTAATCGAACCCAAGGCTGGATTCACGACCATCATGGATGGGTAAACTACCCCATAGGGAAACACCCCATAGCGTCCGCACAGATTTTCTGCTAAGTATGGCTGACATGAAAAACTCCAGAAATATTTCCGCAGCGGAAAGTCAGCAGGCGACCCCTTCCGCGCGACAGCACCACAACTTACAAGACATGTTCAAAATGAAAAACAAATTCTTGATTCTCTCGGCACTGGTGGCGTTGGCCGGTTTTCCACCGCAAAGTCAAGCCGCTCTAGATCTAGGTTCGGCTGACAGCTTCGCGGTCCTGGGGGGTTCGACGGTGACGAGCATCGGCAATACCATTCTCAACGGAGATCTGGGGGTCTCTCCAGGAACTACGATCACTGGCTTTACGTTCTCTCCTACTCCGGGTCTGGGGATCGTGAATGGAACGACATACGCCGGTGGGTCGGTTGCGGCCAATGCCCAGTCTGGTGCCCTCACTGCATATAATATTCTGGCAGGCGAGACGTCCATTCAAAACTTGACCGGTCAGGACTTGGGTGGACTCATTCTCGTGCCAGGCGTATATCGCTTTGACTCGTCAGCTCAACTGACTGGAACCCTCACTCTCAACGCCGGGAACAACCCCGATGCGCGCTTCGATTTCCTGATTGGGACCACGCTCACGACCGCCAGTTCGTCTTCTATTAGCCTGACCAATGGCGCTCAAGCCGGCAATGTGTTTTGGCAAGTCGGCAGCTCCGCGACTCTCGGTGCAGACACATCGTTTTATGGCAGTATTCTCGCTACCAATAGCATCACCTTCGATACTGGAGCAAGCATGTCCGGCAGAGCCTTGGCGCTGAACGGGGCCGTGACGCTGGATAACAACGTCATTACCGTCCCGGAACCGGCCACTTTCTGGCTATTGACCTTTTGCGCTTCTGTCTTCGGCGCTTGGCGGTGGTTGGCCCTGTGGCGGCGTCAGCAGGCAGGTCGTTCCTGAAAATGGCTGCGGTCGCGGCGGGACGCCCGCCGCCACCTCCGCCCCGCGCTTTACAGATTTCGTTCCTCGCCATTCCGACGGGCGAGGTTGGGGCTGGATTCGCGACCATCTTGGATGGGTAAATACCCATAGGGAAACACCCCATAGCGCCGCGCATTTTCCAAGCTTATTATCGTAAACCAAAGACAAAGGGTTTTGGTCTTGAGCCAAAACTCGTGGAGTTATGAGGGGCAATCATCAAAACGAGAACGTGAATGGCCACGAGGTGCGCACGGAACAGGCGCTCCGCGCCTCCGAACTTAGTTATCGGCGGCTGTTCGAAGCCGCGAAGGACGGCATCCTGATTCTGGACGTGAACACGGGCCGCATCAACGATGTAAATCCTTTCCTTTTTAAACTATTGGGTTTTTCCCGCAGTGAAATGATCGGCAAAACCGTCGGGGAACTTAGTCCGTTCAAGGACATCGAGTCCAATCAAGCCATGTTGGAGCGACTACAAAAGGACGGGTATGTCCGCTATGAAGACCTGCCGCTGGAAACGAGAGACGGTCGCAAGATTGCCGTGGAGTTTGTCAGCAACGTGTATCAAGCCGGTGACTGCAACGTGATTCAATGCAACGTCCGCGACATCACGGAGCGCAAGCGAACCGAAGACCTGCTAAAAGCCTCGTTCAAGGAAATCAGCGACTTAAAATCCGCGCTGGATCAGCACGCTATCGTGGCCATCACCGACCCGCAGGGGAAAATCACCTACGCCAACGACAAGTTTTGCGCCATCTCCAAGTATTCACGCAAAGAGTTGCTGGGTCAGGATCACCGCATCCTCAATTCGGGCCATCACTCAAAAGAATTCATCCGCGACCTTTGGACTACCATCACGCATGGCCGGGTCTGGCATGGCGAATTCAAGAACAAGGCGAAGGACGGCTCGTTTTACTGGGCGGATGAAACCATCGTGCCGTTCCTCGACGATCAGGGCAAACCACGCCAATATGTGGCCATCCGCACGGACATCACCGAGCGCAAGGCGGCCGAAGAGAAAATTCGCCAACTGAACACCGAACTGGAGCAACGGGTCGTCGAACGCACGGCGCAACTGCAAGCCGCCAACGAGGAGTTGCAGGCGTTCAGTTATTCCGTCTCCCACGATTTGCGCGCGCCGCTGCGCCATGTCTTGGGCTTCGTGAAACTGCTGCAAAAAGACTTGGCCTGTGGAGTAAGCAGTGGCGTGCCCCGTGGAATAACGAGTGCGCAGCCCCCCACAGACTCGGAGCGTTCTATTCCACGGGGCGTGCCGCCGGGACTGGCACCCACACCTGCTCCACAGGCCGAGCCCCGTGAAATAACCTCCCCCGCGCTCTGTCCCCATTGCGGCGGCCTTATTTCACAGGGCGGAGGGCCGTCGCTTTCCGAAAAAAATCTCGGTCATCTGACGACGATTTCCCAGGCGGCGAAACGGATGGGGAATTTGATTGATGACCTGCTGGCCTTCTCGCGCGTCGGGCGGGCGGAAATGCAAAAGACGGACGTCAATCTCGATCAATTGGTCCGGGAGACGTTGGGCGATTTTCAGGCGGAGACAAAAGCGCGGAAAATCGTGTGTAAAATCCACCCGCTGCCACCCGTGCGGGCCGACCGCGCCTTGCTGCGAATGGTGCTGGTCAATCTGATTTCCAATGCGGTGAAGTTCACCGGCGCTTGCACCGAAGCCAAAATCGAAATCGGCGAAGCAAAAGCAGAAAGTAGAAATTTGGAAAGCAGAAATAAATTTCTGTTTTCTGCTTTCCCAATTTCTGCTTTGCCGCAGGAAGAGACGGTGATCTTCATTCGCGACAACGGCGCGGGTTTCGATCCGAAATATACCGGGAAACTATTCGGCGTATTCCAACGCCTGCACAGCCAGGACGAGTTCGAGGGCACGGGCATCGGCCTGGCGAACGTCCAGCGCATCATTCACCGGCACGGCGGCCGAACGTGGGCGGAAGGCGTGGTGGATGGCGGCGCGACCTTTTACTTTTCGATCCCCAAACAACCCATCAAGGTCTGAATGAAGACTGAAATGAGAGACCTCAAAAACATCCTGCTGGTCGAAGACGATCCGCAGGATGTGGAACTTACGCTGGCCGCGCTGGAGGAATACCATCTGGCCAACAAGGTCGCGGTCGTCCGCGACGGCGCGGAGGCGCTGGATTATCTTTATCGCCGGAGGAAATTCAAAACCCGCGCGGGCGGCAATCCCATTGTTGTGTTGCTCGACAACAAGATGCCGAAGGTCAGCGGGCTGGAAGTGTTGAAGACCATCAAAGCCGACGAGCATTTGAAAATGATTCCGGTCGTGGCGCTCACTTCCTCGCGTGAAACGCCGGATTTGATTGAGTTTTATAAACACGGGGTCAACGCCTACGTGGTGAAGCCCGTGGATTTCGCCGAGTTCATGAAGGCGATCAAACAACTCGGCGTTTTTTGGGCGGCGGTCAATGAACCGCCGCCGCATACAGGGAGAGAAGAAACTTCGATTCTAAGCGGTGAAGTCATTTCTTCCGGAAAGAAAGAAGTTTAAAAATGAAATCCCCGCTGCACATCCTGCACCTGGAGGATGATCCCAACGATGCCGCGCTTATTCAATCCACCCTGGAAGCCGGGGGCATCATTTGTGCGACCACCTGCGTGCAAAGCCACGATGATTTTGTGGCGGCGCTCGAACACGGCGGCATTGACTTGATTCTTTCGGATTTCTCGCTGCCCGCGTTTGATGGGCTGGCCGCATTGGAAATCGTGCGCACCAGATGGCCGGCCATACCTTTAATCCTCGTGTCCGGGACGCTGGGCGAGGAACGGGCGATTGATTCGCTCAAGAGCGGCGCGACGGATTATGTCCTGAAGGAACGTCTCGCCCGGCTCGTTCCGGCAGTCCACCGCGCCATGCAGGAAGTTGAAGAACGGACCGAACGCCAGCGGCTGGAGGAAGAGTTCATTCAGGCGCAAAAAATGGAAGGGGTCGGCCAGCTCGCCGGCGGTGTGGCGCATGACTTTAATAACATCCTCGCGGTCATCATGGGTTACAGCGATTTGATCATGTCAGAGCTTGGCCCGGCCAGTCCGCTGCAAAAATATGCCGAGCAGATCCGGCACGCGTCGGAGCGGGCCGCCGGGTTGACGCGACAACTGCTCATCTTCAGCCGCAAACAAACGGTGCAACCCGTCGTGCTCGATCTCAATGACGTAGTGCAAGACATGGACAAAATGCTGCGGCGGCTCATTGGCGAGAACAT
>DMQW01000075.1 GCA_003455565.1 Limisphaerales bacterium | reverse complement strand
GTCCCTGCCGGGACTTTGGTTTTTCACGTCACCCCCCGGCGTTAAAACGCCGGGCTATTTTCATTCCGTCTCGCCGCCCGACAAAACTGCTCCCCCGATGTCCTTTATTTTGAGTCAACGCGCTGTTCCCTAAACTCCGCTGAATCGGCTTGCCTTTGATTCCAACCCCGGCAAAATATGCCTCTGTTTTTAGACAGGTTGCCTCGGTAGCTCAATGGTAGAGCAGTTGACTCTTAATCAATTGGTTCGGCGTTCAAGTCGCCGCCGGGGCACCACTTTCTTTCAATGGGGAATTCAACTTGTAAAATCAGGCGAGCCGCGTAGCTTTTGTCCCGTTTGAATCATCCACCGGAAATTTTTCTGTTCGTGGGCCGGCTGCATCCGTTGCTCGTGCATCTGCCCATCGGCATGATTGTGCTGCTGGCCATGCTGGAACTGGCCGCCCGGATTCCGCGCTTCAAAAACGCCGGTGCCAGCGCCGGTTTCATTCTGGCGTTCGCCATGCCGCCAGCCAGCCAGCCCCAGCCGACGGCGGACGACCTCGCGCTTTTGAGATGGTGGATTGATGCTGGCGCCCCCGAAATCAAGACGGTAGCCGAACTGAAACTGCCGGAGAACATTTTGAAAATCATCGCCGCGCGTTTTGACATCTCCGCCGCCCTGCCGTAGTTTTATCGCGTCAAAAAATATCACGCATGAACTGGAAACAACTTTTTGCCTTGCTGCTCGCCGTCGCCGGCCTGGCGGCCAAATTGTCCGCGCAGGGAACCGCGTTCATGTATCAAGGCCGCTTGAACGACAACGGCAGCGCCGCTACCGGCGCTTATGATTTGCGGTTTGCGCTTTACGATGCGGCTACGAACGGCAATGCCATCAGCTTTCCGCAGACCAATTCCGCCACCGGCGTCACCGGCGGGCTGTTCACGGCCACGCTGGATTTTGGCCCCGTGTTCAGCGGGACGAATTACTGGCTGTCCATCGGCGTGCGCACCAACGGCAACACCAATGCGTTCACTCTCTTGTGGCCGCGCCAGCCGCTCTTGCCGGTGCCGTATGCCATCTTCGCCAACAGCGCGAGCAACCTGCTCGGCACGCTGCCTGCGAACCGGCTCACCGGCACGCTGCCTGCCAGCGCCTTTGCCGGCTACACCAACACCGTGGCCCTGACCAACGCCGGCAACCTGTTCAATGGTTCGTTCAATGGCGTGTTTTCCGGCAACGGCACTAATCTGCTTAATCTCAACGCCTCCCAGTTAACCGGAGGCACCATCGCCGATGCGCGGCTCACGCCCAACGTCGCGTTGCTCGACCACAACCAGACTTTCACCGGTGCGAACAGTTTCACCAGCATCAACACCTTCACCAATCGCGGAAATTATTTTGTCGGCAGTTTCTTTGGCAACGGCCTCGTCGGCTGGATTCCGGTGAGCGGCACTTATACGCAGGCGATGGTGGATGCCGGATATTTGCTGACGAATCCCGGGCTCACCACCGTGCAGTTGCCGCCCGCCGGGCAGTTGACCGTGGGCGACATCGTGCGCATTTCCGGCGCGGGCGCGGGCGGCTGGCTTGTCGCGGAAAATTCCGGCCAGTCCATCCTCGGCAACTTCGCCAGCTACCGCAACAGCTTTCTAGTGGCGTTGCCGATCACCACGTTGCCGAGCGATGACTGTTATGGCGTTGCCGCTTCGGCAGACGGCACCCGGATGTATGCGGTAGGTAACTTTACTGGCATTTATGCTTCCTCCGATTCCGGTCATACTTGGAGCCAGGCTGGCAGCCTCGCTGGCTCTTGGCATTCAATTGCTTGTTCAGCGAATGGAAAAATAGTTTTTGCCGAGCCGAGCAGCAGCGGCAAAATTCAGGTGTCCGTCAATAGCGGTTTGACGTGGTCAGTCACGGCCATCAGCGCGACCGGGAATTTCATTGCCTGCACGGCAGACGGAAGCCTGTTCTTCAGCAGCAATGTTGCTTGTTCTGGCAATGGAACATACCTTGCAAAATTGGCAAGCGGTGTCATTTCTGTTTCCACCAATGCCGGTTCAACCTGGTCCAACATTGCCAATCAACCGGCTGCCAGTTTGAGTTGTCTGGCAGCTTCCAGCGATTGCACCCGGCTCGTGGCCGGCGCAACCAACGGCTTGCTCTACGCCTCCTCTAATATCGGTGTGACGTGGACACCCATCACTATCATCAACCAGTTTTGGTCTGGCGCGTGGATGTCGGCGGACGGCAGCAAGTTTGCCGCGACGGTCAACCATAACGGCAGCATTAACGGCGGCATTTATTACTCCAGCACCAGTGCCCAGCCCAACACCATTAGCACCAACAGCACCATCTGCGGCAGTCAGGGTTCGGCGGTGGAACTGCAATATATCGGCAACGGCAAGTTCATGCCCGTCAGTTCAGCAGGTCTTCTCTGGGCAAATTAAATTTCACCAAACTTCCACCGGCCCCTTGGGCACAGGAATATGTTCGCGGGTCGTTGAGGCGGGTTCATCGCGCATGAAGGACGCCACCATTGGTGCGGGTTGAAAGCGCACCAGCAATTCACCGTTCGCATCGAGGAATTGCTGCCGCCAGCGGATGTAATTTTCCAGCACGTCGTGGAATTCCGCCTGGGTGGAAACGCGCACAACCTGTTTGTTGAACTCGTGGCACGGGCCGAAGCGCCTGGCATACCACGGCGCGACTTTGCGGAACATCCGGCAGCCGGGTTCCTCGCCAAAAACTTCCACCATCAAATCCAGATGCCGGTTCATCACCCGCACGCGTTCGGAGAACGGCGGTTCGGGCGGGAGTTCGCCGTTGTTTTCGTAGCAGCCGACGTGAGTCGGCTCATTATTTTCTGCGGTGGAATTTGGAATTAGAGCGGACTCACGTCCGCTGCTACAGGATTTTAGAAATTGCAGCGTGCGTTTAAAAATCCACGGGTCATAAAACGCGCCGCGTCCGATACTCACGCCCGCACAGCCGGTTTCGTCCAGCATTTTTTTCGCGGCCTGCGGCGTCACGATGTCACCATTGCCGATGACGGGAATTTTTTTTACAGCTTCGACGACTTTGCGGATGCCCGCGAGATTCACTGTGCCGCCGAAACCTTGTTCGCGCGTGCGGCCATGAACAAAAATTGCCGTCACGCCGGCCGCTTCCAGCGCGCGCGCCAGATCGGGCGCGGTCAAATTTTCGTCGTCCCAGCCAAGCCGCATCTTTACGGTCACGGGAATTTTCACGGCGCTGATCATGCCCCGGACGAGCGCGGAAGTTCGGTCGAGTTCGGTCATCATCGCGGAGCCGCCGCCGACCTTGCAGACTTTTTTCACGGGACAACCCATGTTGATGTCAATGGAATGAACGCCAATGGATTCAAGGTAAATGGCCGCGTCGCGCATTTCTTCGGGAACGCTGCCGAAAAGCTGCACGGCGAGCGGCGCATCGGCGGCGGAAGTTTCAATGAGCTTGAACGCCTTGGGATTTTTTTCGAGGAGCGAGCGGGCGTTGACCAAATCGGTGGTGCAAAGTCCGACGCCGCCGATTTCGCGCACGACGAGGCGGAAGGGCAGGTTGGTGTAACCCGCCAGCGGCGAGAGAAACAGATTGGATTCCAGTTTGAGCGGACCGATTTGCACGCGGGCAGGGTAGGGCAAAGTCGCGCGTTGCGGAAGGCGGAATGGCGTGATAGTATTGCCCGACATGTTTGACGACAAATCCAATGCAAACAGCCCCAACGGTGCGCCGAAAAAGTCGCCGGGCAATTTCAAGCCGCAGATGTTCACCATGCTGGCGTGGGCGGCCATCATCGGTGTGACCGTGACGGTGTTCATGATGAAAAATCGTTACACCGCCCCCGCCATGAACCTGACGCAGGCGGATTTTTTCTCGAAATTCGAATCGAACCAGATCGCCTCCGCGACGATTAATCTGGGCGGCCAGACCTCGCAATTGACCCCCATCACCGGCAAGTTTTTCAAAACCGACAAGGATGGCAAGACGACGGAAGTGGCGTTCGTCGCGCCGAATGTTTTTCTCACGCAGAAGATGCTCGACCAGTTGCTGGTCTCCAACAAAGTCGAGGCCGGCGCGCCGAACGTGATGCTGACGCAGCTCATCTGGGGCATTGCGCCGTTCCTGATTTTGGGCGTGCTGTTCTGGTTCTTCTTCATCCGCCAGATTAAAATGGCTGGCAAAGGCGCGTTGAGCTTCGGCAAAAGCAAGGCGCGGATTCTCGCGAAGGATCGCAACAAGACCACGTTCAAAGACGTGGCCGGCGTGGAAGAGGCGATGGAGGAAGTTTCGGAACTTGTCGAATTTCTCAAAGACCCGAAACGATTTCAACGCCTCGGCGGACGCATTCCCAAAGGCGTGTTGATGATCGGCCCGCCCGGCACGGGAAAAACCCTTTTGGCAAAAGCCATCGCGGGCGAAGCGGACGCGGCATTCTTCAGCATCAGCGGTTCGGACTTCGTGGAAATGTTCGTCGGCGTCGGCGCGAGTCGGGTGCGCGACATGTTTGAGCAGGCGCGCAAGACCACGCCGTGCTTGATTTTCATTGATGAAATTGATGCCGTCGGCCGCTCGCGCGGCCACGGTCTCGGCGGCGGCAACGACGAACGCGAACAAACTTTGAATGCGTTGCTCGTCGAGATGGACGGCTTCGAGATGAAGGACAACATCATCCTGATCGCCGCGACGAACCGCCCCGACATTCTCGATCCCGCACTGCTGCGCCCGGGTCGCTTCGACCGCCAGATCGTCGTCGACCGCCCCGACCGCAACGGCCGCCGCAAGATCCTCGAGGTGCACTCGAAGGGCAAGCCGCTCGCGCCTTCGATCGACCTCGACTCGCTGGCAGCCGGCACTCCCGGCTTCACCGGCGCCGACCTGCGCAACCTGATCAACGAGGCCGCGCTGCTCGCTGCGCGCCGAGGCAAGAAGGTGATCGAGCAGGAGGAGCTGGAGGAGGGGATCATGCGCGT
>DMQW01000012.1 GCA_003455565.1 Limisphaerales bacterium | reverse complement strand
TTTGAATTTTGAATTTTGAATTCATAAAATGAGCATCGCATCGCCGTAGCTGAAAAAGCGGTAGCGCTCGCGGATCGCCTCCGCGTAGGCTGACAAAATCAGGTCGCGTCCGCGAATTTTTTCGCCCGGCGCCGCGAATGCGCTCGCGAGCATCAGCAAGGTGGATTCGGGCAGATGAAAGTTTGTCAGCAGCGCGTCCACGATTTGAAATTCGCCCGGCGGAAAAATGAAAATATTGGTTTTACCCTTATGGACATTGAGTTTTCCAGCGTTCTGCCGCGCGACGCTTTCGAGCGTCCGCAGCGTGGTGGTGCCGGCGGCGATGACGCGATGGCCGGATTTTTTTGCTTCATTGACGGCGTCAACCGTTTCCTGGCCGACTTCAAATCGCTCCGTGTGCATCGTGTGTTCAGCGAGATTTTCCACCTTCACCGGCAGAAAAGTTCCCGCGCCAACGTGCAGCGTGATGAAGCAGATTTTCACGTCGAGCGCGCGGATTTTTTCAAGCAATTCCGGCGTGAAATGCAACCCCGCCGTCGGCGCAGCGACGGAGCCGGCGGGCTGCGCGAAAACGGTCTGGTAACGTTCCTTGTCTTCCGGCAATTCACCGTGACGTTCAATGTAAGGCGGCAGCGGCATTTCGCCGAGCGTGTCGAGGTCGTTGAAAATGTTGGACGTGCCGGAAAATTGCAATTGGCGATGACCGTCCTCGTTCACATCCGTCACGGTCGCAATTATTTTGCTGTCGCCGCCATTTTTTTCTTGCAACTGAATCTGCGTTCCGATTGGCGCGCGTTTGCCGGGTCGCAACATGGTCCACCAATCGTTTCTGGCGTTTTCTTCGAGGAGCAAAATTTCAAATTTTCCACCGGTTTTGGTATTTTTACCGCGCAGCCGGGCAGGGATGACGCGGGAATTATTCAGCACCAGCACGTCGCCGGGGCGGAAAAATTCGAGCAAATTAGAAAAACGGCGATGTTCGATTTGGTTGGTTTTCCGATGCAAAACCAGCAGGCGCGCGGCGTCGCGGCGTTCGGCCGGTCGCTGCGCGATCAGCTCCGGCGGGAGGTCGAAATGAAAGTCAGCGGTGCGCATCGCGGGCAGCGTAACTGGTCAGGACGGGGGCTGACAATTCACAGTTTCTGTCAATTGTGAATAACTTTTGAATAAATACCTCTTTTCAGGACAGATTTCTGTTGACAAGTGGTGGGTTGATGTGGCTTAAATAGGGGCGTTGTGGGTGAGATGGCCGTTTTCCAGAAAGCGGTGAATAAAAATGAACGACGCGAAAACAGTGGAGCCGACTTATTACAACTCGTGTTACCGGCACGGAGTTGATGAGAAGCGGCGCGTCCAGATCCCGGCCAAGTGGCGGCCCGAAAAAGACGGTGTGGAGCTGACGATGATTTTGTGGCCGAAGCATCAGGCGGGAAACTGCCTGCGCGTTTTGCCGCCGGAGGAAATGGCGAAATTGATGGCGGACATTGAAGCGATGCCGAAGGGCGACGCGAACAAGGTGGTGCTGAAAAGATTTATCGGCAGTGAATCCGTGCAGGTCGCTTTGGACAAGGGCGGACGGATTTGTCTGCCGGACGAAATGGCCCGCGCGGCGAGCATCAAGGGCGAGGCGATGCTGGTCGGCTTGCTCGACCGTTTTGAAATTTGGAATCCGGCCCGTTATGAAAACGTCAAGGCGGCGGATGCGGCGTTCGCGCTCGAAGCCTTCAAAATGATGGATTAAATTATGAACCTGGGAAAAATGCTGGCAGCAGGAAAAAGTTTCGTCAGCGGTGGCGCCCCGGCGGCGTATCGCGAAAACAAGCGCGTCTATCTGCCGAAATTTAATTCGGAGAAAAATCCGTTCACGCCGAAAGCGCCGGAGCAAAACGCCGGCGTGCCGGTGTCGGCAAAAAAAGTCATGACGCCGGTCGCCGCGAAGATGCAAAAAATTCCGGTCTTCTCGTCCGCGCCCGTGCGCGCGACGAACTGGACGACGAAGTTGAATCCGTTTCGCGCGGCGCAACCGGCGGCGCCGATGGTGCTGCCGACGGTGCAGACCGAGCTTTCGCTGGATGCGGTGAAAGTCGTTCACAATGACCTGACCGACGCGGATGTGGAAGTGGTTCCCGTCCGTTCGCGCACGGTGACGCCCGCCGAAGTCCCGATGTTGACGCCGGCGCAGCAGCCTTGGGAATTCATGGGCGAGCGGCTGATTAAATCCTTTTAAAAAATGCGCAGTGCCAGAATTCATTCACAAATCAGTGATGGCGGCGGAGGTGCTGGCCGCGCTGAAGCCGAGGGCGGACGGACGCTACGCCGACGGGACGCTCGGTGGAGCTGGTCACGCGGCCCAATTGCTGGCCGCGAGTTCGCCGACTGGATGGTTGTCTGGGTGCGATCGCGATGGCGTCGCGGTTGAAGCGGCCCAAAAACGGCTGGCGGAAAAATTTACCGGACGATTTGAAATCCGGCGCGGAAATTTTTCGGAAATGGCCGGCTGGATTCCGGCGGTAAGTTGTAACGGTGTGCTGCTGGACTTGGGCGTGAGTTCGCCGCAACTGGATTCGGCGGAACGCGGGTTTAGTTTTCAGAACGACGGGCCGCTGGACATGCGGA
>DMQW01000147.1 GCA_003455565.1 Limisphaerales bacterium | reverse complement strand
GTGCTGACGGCAAACACCGTGCCAGTGCCCGAACTGCCGCCAAACTGTGCCGTCCCATACAGGGTATTGCCCGATAAAATCAATCCGGCAAACGGATTAGCTCCGTCGCTGCTGCTATTAAAACTATGCAGGTTCGTAAAACCCATGCCATCAGTGCTGACGGCAAACACCGTGCCAGTGCCCGAACTGCCGCCTCGAAACGCCGTCCCATACAGGGTGTTGCCCGATAAAATCAATCCGGCCCACGGATCAGCTCCGTCGCTGTTGGTATAAAGAGAACCAGAGGTTGCCGTGAAACTATGCAGGTTCGTAAAACCCGTGCCATTGGTGCTGACGGCGAACACCGTGCCTTTGCCCGAACTGCCGCCAAACTGTGTCGTCCCATACAGGGTGTTGCCCAATAAAATCAAAACGGCATACGGCCAAGCTCCGTCGCTGTTGGCGCCAGAACCAGAGACTGCCGTGAAACTATACAGGGTCGTGAAGGTTTGCGCTGTCACCCGGCCCGCCGGTATCAAGCCGAGACCGGCGATCAGCGCGGGCAGGAGGAATAGATTTTTAATGCACGTTCTCATGGGTTGATTCTTTTGATCAGGCAATTCTTATCTCGCCACGGGAATACTCACCACATCGCTCCATTGGCCGGCGCGGGCGTCGGATTGCGGGTGGATGGCTTTGTATTTCCAGAGCGCGGATTATCCGGCGGCGGGCAGCGGTTGTTCAAAATCTACATTCATAATTCACACGGCTTTGACGCGCGTCACTTTATCCCGCAATGGTGGCGCTGACCGCCTCGCTCCACGGGCCTTTTTCGCCGCGCGGGTTGACCCAGCGCAGCCAGTAATAAACCATCTGCCCCGCCTGCGCGCCGGTGTAGGCCGCCAGATACGGCGTGGCCGTGTGGCAGCCGTCGGCCATGTCTTCGGCGAGGGTGAAGAGGTCGTCCAAGGGTTTGGGCAGTTGATTTGAGGCCATATTATTATAGGAGTTGGGAGTTAGGAGTTAGGGGTCGGGGAAAATGGGTGAAATGGTGCATCCAGCAGGAAATGAAGCATTTGCGAACTTAGGCGCGTCCGCCCCGGCCAAAACGACCGTCGTTTTGGGTCCCGCAGCCCCGCGCCAGACGAAAAAAGCGCTTTTACGGGCTGGCGCGGAGCCGCCCCGGCCGCAACGACCATCGTTTTGGGCGACGCGGGCCTGCGGCGGCTGAAAAAAGCGCTTTTGCCGGCCAGGGCGGAGCTTCCCCGGTCGAAACGACAGTCGTTTTGAGGCGGCGCCGCCGCGCCGGGGGTAAAAAAGAGGTTTTGCCGGGTCGCCGCCGCCGCGCCGGGGCAAAACGACAACCGGGATGGGGTGGAAACGGCAAGGCTCCACTGCCGCTTTAAGCGGCACGGTTGCGCCAGAGAAATCGGCGAGCCGTGACCGGCGAACTGAAGACGGCAGGTGACCGAAGCCAGAGAGTTGGATGGTGGTTCGGCTAAAGCCATAAATTTCCGGGTGGGACAAGGCGATTTAATTGTTTCACCCGAAAGTTGTCAACAAATAAGATTTTGTTTTTCAAGGAACGCGCGACGCCGTAAAACCGGAGCGCTGGCTGGCCGCCAGATTTCGATGTTCTTGGTTCATCGGAGCGGGCAGATCCCGGCCATGTCCAAAGCCGGCTGCCAGCCGGCGCTCCGATGGCAGGGTCAAGTTGCGCCCGTTGCGGACAGCGCGGGGGTTTTTGTTTCCAGACGAACTGATTAACAAAGTTTGACTGAATTTTATTGGGCCGTCCCGCGCGCGTCCAAAGCGGTGCTGAAGCAACCGCAGTCCAGACGCTGCGCGAAATTTGAAAATCGCATGGCCCGCGCGAAGCGTCTGAACGGCGGCGGTTCACCGCCGCTTTTCAGCGGGCGACTTCAGTCCATTTGACAAGGCGCGACAATTTCTCCAGCAACTGCGCGTCGGCGGCAGGAAAATTAAAATCTGCCAGCTTTGTTTTGTTCACCCATTTGAACGCCGCGCAACCGGGCGGCTGCGGTGCGCCGGAAAGAAGTTTGCAAGTGAAAAATTTCAGGTGGACGGATTTTTCAGAATAGGCGTGGGTAATTTCCTCAACCTGCGAGCCATCGAGCGCGTCACGACCGGTTCGCCGGCAGAATTGGCGCAACCGGCTTGATTGGATTCGTCACTCATGGCTTGCTTCCGTTCGGAGTTCCACCTTTAGGCGGCAAATCGAACCGCTTTGGCCGAACCGCCTGAAGGCGGAACTCCAAACAAAAAACACTCATGGCTTGGCGGAGATGACCGGCGTGAACGGGGCTTCGTAAAGCGGCACGTTGGCGCGCAGGCTTAAAAGATAGGCGACCAGTTGTTTGGCTTCCGTTTTCGGCACGACTTCGCAGCCGGCGGCGGGCGCAAATTCCTTGGGCAGAGTCACCGCGTCCGGCGAAGGTGTGGAACCAATCTTGCGGATTTCAAACAGATAGCGAAACGCGGGCATCGTGGAATTTTTTGCGACGGACTGCGGCGCGTAAAGGTGCTGCAACTGCACGTTCGCATCGGCCAGGCGGACGCCGATGTTCGCCAGATCAGGACCGGCGCGGAGGCTGCCGAGCTGCACCGGATTGTCGTAAAGAAAATCGGCGGCGACACTGCGACGGACGCCCCAGCCGCGCGCGATGTCCGTGCCGAAGGCGTAAATCCGAGTCTCCGATTTGCAGCCGGCGGCTTTCAGCAGGTCGGCCATTTTGTCGGCGGATTCCTTGTCGGTTTTGCCGAGGACAACTTGTGGCAAAGTTCCGTTCCAATCTTTAAATGCCGCCGTCAATTCTTTGCTGTGGTGCTGCCATTCCGGCAAAGGCAGGAGCGACTGCACGAATTTTTTGAATTCTTCCGGCTGATTTTTGCCGAGGCCGGTCAGCAAAACTTCGCACGCGACACCGTCCTGCCGGACTTGCTCCGTGTGGCACGCCGCGCAGCCGTTGGCGCGATAAATCTGCAAACCGAGCGTCGCATCGCCGGTGCGCTGGGTTGGATAAGTGTCGGTGGAATTCAGCACGGTCGCCAGTTTTGCGCCGCCAAGCTGCAACGTCGGCGCGAGCACAAAACCGCACCACGAACTGCCGAGCGCGACGGCGGCTACGATAAAAACGCCAAGGCCGGTTTTCATGCTTTCACCTCCGAGACGGGCAGCGGCGCTTTGATGGCCGCGAGCGCCGTCTTGAACAGCGCGATTTTCCACCTGATCGTCATGACGAAAATATTCAACGCGAACAACAGCGAGCCGAGCAGCAGAATCAGTTGCCCGATCGTGCTGATGCGGAAAAACATCAGTGCCGACGCGTTGACATCAGCGAGCGCAACATTGGCGTGCTGCAATTTAATCCCCTGCTCCACGCCAGCAATCGCCAGAGGAATCACAAACAATGACACGCCAACAATTGAAACCCAGAAATGCAGGCGCGCGAGTTTTGGAAACGGCAGTTCAGCATTCATCACGCGTGGCAGCAGTTCGTAAATCGCGCCGAACATGATCATCGCGAAGAAACCGAGCATCTGCAGTTGCACCTGCGCCGGACCGAACCAGGTGAATTCCAGCACGCGGCTGTATTTCGGACAAGCGCCGGCGGCATACATCAGGCCGGATAAAATAAAACAGACCATGCCGAATTTTGTGAAGCAGAACGGCCCGCCCGAACAACTGACCTTCGCGCCGCCGATGGTTTTTATGACGATGATGGCAATCGCAATCAGCGGCACAATCAGCAGCCCGCCCGCCAGACTGCTCAACGTCGGCAGCCACGCGGGCACCGGCGCACCGGCGGGAATACCGCACCAAGCGCCGAAGAAAATCAAGGTGAGAAACGCGAACAGCGCGTAGCCGGTCGTCGCCAGCGGACGCTCGACGATTTTGGGCAGGAGATAGAACGCCGTGCCGACGCCGACGAGCGCGAGCCAGACGAAAACGAGGTTGTTCGCAAACCACCAGCCGATGATGGGCTGCACCACGCCGCGAACCGGCGCATTGGTGGCGAGCAAAAGATTCGCCGTCGAATAAATCCACGGGAACCACAGCAGCGCGGCAAATAGAAACCAGTGCGCCGGATGCAATTCACGTTCGCGGCGCGCACCGAAAGTTGCGGCGGCAGTCATGGCGATTAAAAGAAAGGCGGCGAACAGCAAAACCGAGGCGGCGCGGGAAAATTCCAGCCAGATGTGACCGCTGGTTTCGCCGACCAGAATTCCCACAAGGCCGGTCAACACGCCGAGATGCCAGAGGTTCGCGGCCACGACCGGCACAATCGGCAAGGCGAGCGGCGTCTGGCCGAGGCGCGCAAAAATCCAGAGGATCACGCCGAGCGCGGCGGGCAGGCAAAAGCCATAGAGCAACGCGTCGTTCGCCGCCGGAGCGACGCGGCCATAAGTCAGCAGCGAACAATTGGCAAACATATCCGGCTTGTGAAAAGTGAGCGAAGCAACGACGCCGAGCGCCAGTCCGACGACGAGCCACACCGCCGCGCCGCCGAACAGAGCGAGCAGCGACACGCGCAACGAGGCGTTGATCTCGGCGTCGGTTGAAATTCTAGTTTCGTTCAAGTTCATTCAAATGCACTCGGTTTTTCAGGTGCTTTGGGCGCAGGCGCAGCGGCCTTCTCGGCGCGGGCGGTCAGGTCAGCGCGGGCCGACGCGGGATTTTGCCACGCGCGTGCGGCCAGTTGCACGGCGGTTTCAATCGGCAACCGGACGATGCCGCGCGACTGGTCAATCCAACCGGCGTTGTTCAAGGAAATGTTTTCCGACGCGCGAATTTCAGCGAGCGCTTTTGAGAGGACGGCGGCGCGGTCAGCATCCAGGGCGGGAACGGTCACAAATAATTTCACAGCCACGGCGAGCACGGCGAAAATCACGCTGACGATGAGCAGTCCGATGCCAGCACCGGAAGCGCGGTTGATGGTTTGCGGATTCATCGGCTGGCCTCCGCCGGGTTGGAGCCAGCGAGATCGTTGGCGACGTTCAGGTTCACGCCCATGGCTTCGAGCAGGCGCGGGTCGCGTTGCGGATACGGCGCATGCTTCGCGAAATTTTTGGCGAGCGACCACGTCAGAAATCCGCCCATGAAAAGGAAGCAGCCCAGTTGCAGCCAGACCCAACGCAGCGGAAAACCTTCGGGATGATGCGCGGGCAAAATGTTGAACGCCAGGTCGAGCGCGTGCATCAGCCACGCCCACAGGCAGACGGGGATGACGACTTTGGCATTACTTTTCACCGCCACCGGCAGCAGGATGAAGAACGGAATCATGAAATGGCCGAAGATCAAAACCATGCTCACCCACCACCACGAGCCATTTTCGCGGATGAGATACCAGAAGGTTTCCGACGGCATGTTTGCGTTCCAGACGACAAAGTATTGCGCGAATTCGGTGTAGGCCTGAAAGAGCGTGAACGCGAAGAACAGCAGGCCGATGAAATAAAAACTGCCGTCCGGAAACACGCCGGCCAGCACGCGCCGACGTTTCAGCCAGACAGTGAGAATATAAACCGTGGCGAGCGCCACCCACGCGCTGCTGGCGAAGAAATACACGCCATACATCGCCGAATACCATTCGTGCTGGAGCGATTTCATCCACAGGATGCAGGAGAACGTCAACGTGATGGCAAAGGCCACGATGCCCCAGCCGGAATAAAAGCGCATTTTGTGCGTGCATTCCGCCGCGCCGGTCTCGTCCTGTTTGAGCGACCAGCGTTTCAACTGCGACGTGAGCAGCCACCAGATGCCGAACAAAATCGCCGACGCAATCCAGAAACCGGGCTTGGTGAACACGGGCAACTTGGCGGCCACGGTGTTGTCGGTTGCCGGATCAATGGTCATCCACGAATAAATTTTCGGCGCGAGCAACGCGATTGGCAGGAACAGCAGCGCGAGTTGTGGAAACAGCAGCGCGGCGATGTGTTCATTAAAACGGCGGATGCCGACGGACCAACCAGCGTCAGTCAGATGATGAACCAAAACCAGAAACAATGTGCCGAGCGCGATGCTCAAGAAAAACATAAACGCCAGCAGCCAGGAAATTCCAAAATCCACGCCGCCGTCCAGATGAAAACTTTTCAGCGCGCCGATGGCGCACAAAATCACACCCAGAACCATCATGACGACGGGCAATATGCCCAGGCCGAGACTGGCTTTCGGCGGATTTGAAGGATTGGTAGTGAGCGGATTCATATTATTTCAGCGCCGCCTTTTGTTCCGCCGTCAAATCATTGGTCGAACCGAGCCAGCTCAATTGCAGGGCGCGGAGATACGCGATGGTCGCCCAGCGGTCTGGCGTCGTCATCAGCGGACCCGCCGCGCCCATCAAGCCTTTGCCGTGCGTCACAGTGTTGAAAATTTCGCCATCCGTCATTTGAACGATGCGTTTGTCGTGCAGATTCGCAACGGCGGCCATAGCGCCAATTTTTTTGGTGATGCCGTTACCATCGCCCAATTTGCCGTGGCACGGCGCGCAATAAATATCGAACCGTTCGCGTCCGTGCTGGATGAATTCATCCGTGACGGGCAGCGGATTCAACTCGACAAAATTGGTCGTGCCGGTGACGTGACCGGTGTTGACGGGTGAATCTTCAAAACTATAAACCGCGCCGTCGGTGGTCTGAATCGGTTCGCCGCGCGCAATCGTGCCGGCGACCGGCAACTGCGAACTGACGCCGTTCGCAAAAAAATGGTTCGGTTCCTGCGGACGTAACTTCGGCTGCCGGTCCATGCCCGGGAACATCCTGTCCGAATACAATTCCACCGGCGGTTTGCGCGACATTTTTCCCTGGAAGCCGAGGATGCCGAAGGCCGCCGCACCAACGGCCGCGCCGATCAGGAGGATGGAAATTATGATGCGCATCAGGCTTCGTCCTCCACGATTTCGATGTGCGCGCCGCCGATGGCTTCAAGCAGCTTGCGGGTTTCAGTCTCACAAAATTTTTCGTCGAGCGCGCCGATGAGGAGGAAAAATTTATCGCGCGAGGCGAGGACAAAACGCGGTTTCTTAAAAAGCGGATGATGCAGGCGTGGCAGTTGGTTCAACGCCAGCATCCCGACAAGCGCACCGACCGCGCCGCCCATGATCAGCATGATGTAGGAAGGCACAAAGGTCATGGGCGCGCTAAACATCGGCTTGCCGCCGACGATGAGCGGATAGTCAAAGGCGTTCGTGAACCAGAGCAGACCGACGACTGACAAAAATGCGCCGCCGCCCAGCGCGAGCGAAAACCAGCCGGCGAGCGAGTGGCCGAGGTTCATGACCTTTTCCATGCCGTGAATCGGGAACGGTGTGAACGTGTCCCAGCGACGGTAGCCGGCGTCACGGACTTTTTCCGCCGCGTGCAAAATCGCCGCCGGCGAATCAAATTCGGCGATGAGGCCGTAAATTTTTTCGCTCATGGCCGGCCTCCCTTTTCAGTTTTCGCGCCGCCGAGCGGATGATGCGGATCGCCGTGCGGCGTCGCGCCTTTGACTTCTGAAATTGCGATCATCGGCAGGAATTTCACGAACAGCAGATACATCATGAAGAATGCGCCGAGCGTGCCGATGTAAAGGCCGATGTCCCAGATCGTCGGAATGTATTTGCCCCAGTTCGCCGGCAGGAAATCCTGATACAACGAACCGACTACGATGACGAAGCGTTCCGTCAACATGCCGAGGTTGATGAGCAGGCCGATGATGAACAGCGCCTTCAAGTTTGCGCGGATTTTTTTGAACCAGAGCAGTTGCGTGACGCAGACGTTGATGCCGATCAGCATCCAGCCAAAAACCCAATAGGTGTGGCCGAACAGCCGGTGGCCGAAGACCCAGTTTTCATACGGATCGCCGCTATACCAGGCGATGAAAAATTCCATCGCATAGATGTAGGCGATCATCAGGCCGCTCACCAGCGTCAGCTTGGCGACCTTGTCAAGGTGCGACATCGTGATGATCTCTTCCAGATGACACCACTTGCGCAGCGGAATCAACAGCACCAACACCATGCCGAAGCCGCAGAACACCGCGCCGATGACGAAGTAGAGCGGAAAAATCGTCGCGTGCCAGCCCGCGAGCTGCGACGTGCAGAAGTCCAGGCCGACGATGGAACTAACGGTGAACACGAGCAGCGTGCAAAGGCCGGAAAGAACGACGTAGGCTTTTTCGTAATTGTGCCAGTGCCGCGCCGAACCGGTCCAGCCCATCGCGAGCAGGCTGAAAATAATTTTCCGCACGCGCGTCGTCGCCCGGTCGCGCAGCACGGCGAAATCGGGAATCATGCCCATGAACCAGAACAGCATCGAGACGACCATGTAAGTGTTCACGGCAAACACGTCCCACATCAGCGGCGAACGGAATTGCGGCCACAGCCCGTTTGAATTCGGAATCGGAAACATGAACCAGTCAAACCACGCGCGACCGACGTGGATGGCCGGATAAAGCCCCGCCATCATCACGGAGAAAACTGTCATCGCCTCGGCCATGCGGCCAATCGTCGTGCGCCAATGTTGCCGCGTCAAAAATAGCAGCGCGGAAATCAACGTGCCGGCGTGCGCCACGCCGACCCACCAGATGAAACTCACGATGTCCAAGCCCCACATCACCGGATGATTGTTGCCCCAGACGCCGACGCCGGTGAACACCTGATAAAACAAGCAGAATGGCAGCACGACCGTCGCGCAAAACGCGGCGGGCAAAAACAAAATCCACCACCACAGTGGCGTTTTGCCTTCGGCGAACGCGGACAGTTTGTCCGTCAGCACACCCAAGCCGCCGCTGCATTCCACGACCGGCGCGCG
>DMQW01000416.1:3416-7622 GCA_003455565.1 Limisphaerales bacterium | reverse complement strand
GGGGGGGGGCGGCCGGGGGGCGGGGGGGGGGGGGGGGGGGGGCGGGGGCGGGCGGAGATTGGCGGCAGTTACCCGGACTGGCATTCTCAAGTGCATTATAGTGTGTGTTTTTTACACGGACATGAATTAGCTGTCAACGGATTTCAATCAAAATCCAAGCTCGTTCTTACAAATGACAAGAAATGTCCGGGGGCGGACGATTTTGATTGAGTTTTTTGCCCAAACACGCTGGCGGTTTCCGATTTATTACTTTGAAGAAAACGGATTTTTCTTTTCCGCCGGCAGTCGGCGGCGCAGAAACATCGGGCTGACGAAAAGATAAATCCAGCCGATGACGAGGTGCATTCCAAACGCAAAACAAAGTTGCACCAGGTCGAACGCGCCGAAATCGTAAAGCACGATGGCGAGCGACAACAGCAGCGCGCCGGGCATCAGGGCGGCTCCGGCCAGCCGCCAGCTTTGGCGGAAATTCAAATCGCGGTTCGTAAAAAAACAGATGAGCCAGACGGGCAGAAAATAAATGGTCGCCAGCAGCGCCCACGTCAGCATCAGGCCGAGAAACGTGCCGATGGCGGCGAGGGCGAGAATGTCCGGCGACCACGCGCCCCAGACCGGACGCAGGTCGGGACGGTTCGCCGCCATGATATAGCCCGGCGGATAATCAAATTCCGTTTCGCCGAACAAGGAAAAGACGCGCACGGAGCCGCGGCCAAATTCAAATTGAAAATCCGCCGGTGAACGCAATGCGCCGCCATGTTCAAGGTCAACGGAGCAGGCCAGGATATTTCCTTCCGCTAGCAGGAGCGGCGATTTATCATGCCAGTCGAGCGTGCCGGAACGGATTTGTCCCTGATCTGGAAGTTCGTTGATGGTGGCGTCAATGGTCGGAAAAATTCCGTCGGACAAAATCCACACGACGGACGCGGCGGCAAACAGGGCGAAGATGCCTTGGACGATCAACAGGCGTTCCAGCGACGCGCGGGCAAACGCCGCCACGCCGCGCGGCGTGACCGGCTCCCAGGCAAAAGTTGGTTCGGTGAAGGCGCTCACCGCTTGGAAAATTTATTTCTTCTCCGCCGGCTGGTTCGGCATCGGCGCGAGAACGACCGGCACGGGATAACGCAGTTTCATCACGTCGTCCACCAGAACTTCGATATAATAAGTCCCGGCGGTTTCAAATTTCACCTGACCGAAGAACATCACGTTGCTGGCGCTCATGGCGGGATCGCGCAGTTCGAATTTCATTTCGCCGCTGCTCAAAACCGTGGTCTGGTCGGGCGCGATGAGACGGACGTTTTCATTGAACTGGCCCAGGCCGGCCGTCCAGCGGTTGTAGATGCAGATGCGCCCGGCAACGATGGGCAGTTGCGGCACACGAACGAGGTTGACGACGCCGATGAGGAAGAGGTTGCCATTGGCTTCCTGACGGACTTCCTCGCACATGAGCGAGCATTGCAGGTCGGGCAAAATTCTAGTGGCTTGCATTTAGTTGATGGTTGAGAGTTTTTAGTTGAGAGATTTTTCGGCGGCACGAACGGTATTTTGCAGCAGCATCGCAATTGTCATCGGGCCGACACCGCCGGGGTTCGGCGTGATTTTTCCGGCAACTTTTTCCACGGCTGCAAAATCCACATCGCCGACGAGACGCGAACCATTTTTGGCGGCGGGATCGCTGATGCGATTCACGCCCACATCAATGACGACCGCGCCAGGCTTGACCATGTCGGCCTTCACAAATTCCGCCACGCCCATCGCCGCGATCAAAATATCCGCGCGCAGGCAATGCGCCTTGATGTCGCGCGTGGCTGAATGGCAGATGGTGACGGTCGCATTCGCCGCCCTGCCTTTTTGGCAAAGCATCGCGGCCATTGGTTTGCCGACGATGTTGCCGCGACCGAGCACAACAACTTCCGCCCCTTCCGTTTTCACGCCGGAACGCACGAGCAATTCCATGACGCCCGCCGGGGTGCAGGGATGAAAACCCGTGACGTCGCCGAGCATCAATTTCCCGATGTTGACCGGATGAAAACCGTCCACGTCTTTCTGCGGCAGCACGCTGGAATAAATCACGGACTCGCGGATCTGTTTCGGCAGCGGCGCTTGAACCAGAATTCCGTGCAGGTGCGAAGCGGAATTTAATTTCGCCAGCAGCGCGAGCAGTTCCGCCTCGGAAGTGGCTTCCGGCAGGAAGTGCGTTTCGGAAACGATGCCGAGTTCGGCGCAGGCTTTTTCCTTGCGACCGACATAGACTTTGGAAGCCGGGTCTTCGCCGACACGCACAAACGCGAGGCCGGGCGTGACACCGTGCTGCTTCAATTGCGCCACGCGCGCGGTAAGTTCCCGCTGGATCTGCGCGGCGATGGCGCGTCCGTCAATGAGCGTGGCGGCCACTTATTTCTTTGGGGCAGTTTTGGGTTGCGCCAGCTTGCCGGAAAGAACGTAGATGCGCTGAACGGTCAACACCGGGGTGTCGTGCCAGCGCGCGTCCAAACCTTCTTCGCCAGTGACGACAATTTGAAGTCTGTTGTAATATGACAAGTTCAGATTGGTCGTGGTGGAATAAAGATAATTGATCGCATTGCCGGTCGTCGGATCGTAAAGCTCGAAGTAAGTCGGCGCGACCGGGCTGACGGAGGAACGAACCCAGCCTTCGTGCGTCACGATGCGCGGCGGCGGCGGCGGCAGATTGGTTTCAATGACCGGAGCGACAACGGACGGAACGACAACGGCAGCCGGCGCAGCATTGTTCAGGGTCGGTGCAGGAATGCTCATTTCAGGCGTTGCGGGAATCGCCGTCGGCTGCGTCACAATCGGCTGCGGTTCAGCAACCGTATTCGTCGTCTCCGGCGGCAGCGGAACGGCAGGCGTGACCACCGGAACCGGTTCAACCACCGCTTCCTGTTTCAAATAACTGGCCGCGACAAAAGCAAACGCGTTGGTCGGCGTTTCGATTTGCGTCCAATCGCCTTTGGCGCTGGTTTCGGTGACGGACGCGCCACGTTCGAGAACACCAAGGACGCTGTAATTTTCGCCGGGGCCGGCGCGAAGATTCAATTTTTTGACCGCGACAACTTTGTTCGTTGCATCAATGAATTTTGCGTTCACCCAGACTTTCGTGCCGGCGGGCAAAGTGATTTTTGCCCACTGCGCGGGTTCGTCGGCGGCGTGCTTGTCGAGATTGATCTGCGCGAGGACGGTGACGGAATCGCCCTTCTTCAAATGGCCGATGGCTTCACCTTTCAATCCGGCCTGGCCGCGATAGTTCACATTTTCCGCGTTAACCGTGGCCGGGCCGGGAACCAGCATGACGGGGGCTTCGACGATTTTCTTCACGACCGGCTTGGCCGCGATTTTTTTCTTATGCTTGACCGGTGCCGCTTTCTTGGGCGGCGAAACCATGTTTGTGGTCGCGACCATGACCGGCGCAACCGGCGCGGGCACGGGCGCGATGACCGGCGCAGGAATTGGCGGCAGCGCGTTGGTGTTCACTTGTGCGACCGCACTCGTGGCCAGCATCGTTCCTAAAATCAACCAGCAGTTTGTTTTCATAAATCTGAAATTAATGTTTTTACTTCCGCCGCGTTCAATGTCCGCCAGCAGCCGGGCTTCAACTCGCCCAGCTTAATCTTTCCAATCTGCGTCCGCACCAACCGTTTTACGGTCAAACCTTGCGATTCAAACAACCGCCGCACTTCGCGGTTCTTGCCTTCGCCCAGTTCCAGTTCCACCACGCTTTTGGCGCGGGTGGCGGTCACGATGCGCGCGGCCAGGGCTTTTAACTTTTCGCCCTCGAAAAAAACGCCGCGTTTGAACTTCTCCAGCATCGCCGGTTCCACCTTGCCCTCGACGGCCGCAACATACTTTTTGCGGACGCCGTAACGCGGATGGGTCAGACGCAAGGCGAATTGTCCATCATTCGTGATAAAAATCAATCCTTCGCTGTTGTAATCCAGCCGGCCGACGGAACTGGCGATGCTCCATTCCTTGGGGAGCAAGGCGTAAATGGTGGGGCGGTTCAGTTCATCCTTGTGCGAACAGACGCAGCCGGCGGGCTTGTGGAGCGCGATGTAAATCTTGTTGCGGACACGCACCGGACGGCCATCCACCGTGACCTTGTCGTGGTCAGGTTCAACTTTCGTTCCGAGAAGCCGGACAAGCTGGCCGTTGACGCCGACGCGCCCTTCCAAAATAAATTGCTCGCAGGCG
>DMQW01000416.1:0-3220 GCA_003455565.1 Limisphaerales bacterium | reverse complement strand
CCCCCCCCCCCCCCACCACCCCAAAAAAAAACAATCGGCCGGCGGGGGGGAAAAAAAGCCACGCCGGCATCAGCCAGATATTTTTGAAGGCGAACCACAGGATTTACGATTTACGATTGCCGATTTACGATTGAAACCCGAACTGCGAACAGTCGAATCGTATATCGCATATTGCAAATCGTAAATGAGTCACGCGTCCGGCTTGGTCTTGCGGAGGCCGGTGATCCGGTCGCCGTCCTTCCATTGGCCGCGCTTCTTAAGGATGGCGGTGCGTTCAAAACGCTTGAGGACATTGCGTTTTCCGCCAAGGGTGGACGCTGCGCGCAGGCTGCGATGCTGTGACATAAATAATTTGGTTAAATTTTCTTCAAAAACGAGCGGTTAGCATACCAAAGCCGCCGCATCCCGCAATGAGTAAATTGTGCGGACCCGTAAAACGCCGTCGCTGAAGACCGGCGACGAATGGCTGGCCTTGGCGCGCACGGAGAAAAAATCGCGCGGCGGCACCATCCTTGGCCACGGTTGTTACGAAGACCCGAACCTCCGGAAATTCCTCGCGCAAAGCATCCGTTGGACGGCGAAGCGGTGATAGGTTGCTTCGAGTCCGGCAAAGTGTTACTCTCCTGTCATGAAAACGTTCGCTGCGGCGGCCAAATCGCCGAACAATCGTCAGGTTTCCAAATGGATTGCCGGCAGCGGCGGTGACGCGTCCATTTCCAAAACGCAGGCCGACCGTTTCACTGATGGCCTTCTGAAAATCGCCGCCCGCATTGAGGGATTGCCCGCCGATTTCGCCAGAAACCACGACCATTATCTCCACGGCCTGTCACGGAAATGAAGCCTGTCTTCGCGGACACTTTTTTCTTTTTCGCCGTTCTCAACCGCGCCGATCCATTGCATCAACGCGCCGTTGCCTACAGCCGCAACACCCGTCTGCTCCGCGTCACCACCGATTGGGTTATCACCGAACTGGCCGATGGTTTGAGCAAAATCGGCGACCGCGAACGTTTCATGGATGTCTATCGCCACATTCAAACCAGTCCGGCCATCCGCGTCGTGCCTGCGTCGCGGTTGTTGATGGAGGAAGCGATTGCGCTTTATGCCTCGCGTCCCGATAAAGACTGGTCGTTGACTGATTGCGTTTCTTTCGTCGTCATGCGCGACGAAGGCATTGTTCAGGCTCTCACCGGCGATCAACACTTTGAACAGGCGGGCTTCACCGCATTACTCAAATGATTTCTCATTCATCTGCAAACGACATTCCTGCCATCCCGCCCGGCGTCAAGCTCACCACGCTCGACAACGGCCTCATCATCATCGTCCGCGAAGATCACAGCGCGCCGGTCGTTTCCGCGCAGGCGTGGGCGATGGCCGGGAGCATTCACGAGGACAAATGGCTCGGCGCGGGTTTGTCGCACGTGCTGGAGCACATGCTGTTCAAGGGCACGACGACGCGGCCCGGCAGCCGGATTGACCAGGAGGTGCAGGAAGCGGGCGGTTACATGAACGCCTACACGAGCTTCGACCGCACGGTGTATCACATTGACGTGCCGAACACGGGCGCGACCACGGCGATTGATATTCTCTGCGACATCATGCAGCACGCGTCGCTGCCACCGGATGAACTGGCAAAGGAAATGGATGTCATCCGCCGCGAAATGGACATGTGCCATGACGATCCAGGCCGGCGCGCGAGCCGCCGGCTGTTCGAGACCGCTTACACGAAAAGTCCGTATCGGTTCACCATCATCGGCTACCCGGACATTTTCAACGAAGTGAAGCCGGACGACATCCGCAGTTATTACACGGAAAAATACGCGCCAAACAATGTCTTCTACGTTGTCGCCGGCGACGTGAAGAATGACGACGTGGTTGCGCAGATCAAAAAGGCTTACGAAAAAACGAAAGCGCGCGCGATGTCGCCATTCGTCCTGCCGGTGGAGCCGCAGCAGACGGCGGCGCGCGAAATCATCGAGGAAGCGGCGATTGAACTCGGTCATTTTCATTTCGCGTGGCACATCCCGGAACTCCGCCACGCCGATGTGCCGATTCTCGACGTGCTCGCCGTGCTGCTCGGCAGCGGCCGCAGTTCGCGGCTCTTCCAAAATGTGCGCGAGAAACTCGGCGTCGTGCATCACGTTGATGCGTGGACTTACAATCCCGGCAGCACGGGTTTGTTCGGCATGAGCGCCGTGGCCGACGCGGATAAATTTGAAGCCGCCCGCGACGCGATGCTCGCGGAGATCGAAAAAATCAAAACCCATTCCGTCACCGCCGATGAATTGCAGAAGGCGCTGAAACAATTCATTTCCGCCACGCTCGCCACGCGCAAAACGATGGAAGGCCAGGCGCAAAATCTCGGCGGCAACTGGCTCGCGGCGAACGATCTGAATTTCTCCGAGCGTTATCTCGCCGCCGTCAAACGCATCACGACGGCGGATGTGCAGCGCGTGGCCCGCAATTATCTTACGCCGGAAAACCGCACGCTTTACGCGCTGTTGCCCAATGGCACCGCGCCGAAAGCCAAGGCGAATGTCGAGACGAACACGGATCATCCGATCCAGAAAATTGAACTGCCCAATGGACTGAAACTGTTGGTGAAGGAAGATTCGCACCTGCCGTTCGTGGAATTTCGCGCCGTTTTCCAAGGCGGCGTGCTGGCGGAAACGGCGGAGAACAACGGCACGACGATGTTGCTCGCCAAGCTGCTCATCAAAGGCACGCCGACGCGTGACGCGGAAAAAATTGCAACAGAAATCGAATCGGTCGGCGGCAGCATTGACAGCTACGGCGGCAACAACAGTTTTGGCGTGAACGCGGAAGTATTGAGCAGCGATTTCGCCACCGGCCTTGGCCTGCTCGCGGACGTTATCCTGAATCCGATTTTTCCCGCCAACGAACTCAAACGGGAAGTCGAGGTGCAGATCGCCAGCATCCAGGCGCGCAAAGACGAACTGCTCAAAAGCGCGAGTCTCGCCATGCGCCGCGCGCTGTTCGGCAACATCGGCTACGGCCTCGATTCGCTCGGCACGGAGGAATCCATCACCAAACTTCAGCCGGCGGACTTGAAGGCGTTCCATCAAAAATTCGCCGTGCCGAACAACTGCGTGCTGGCGATTTACGGCGATGTGAAAACAGCGGAAGTCAAAACGGCGGTGGAAAAAGCGTTTACGAACTGGAAAGCAGGCGAAAACTTTCAACATCCAACATCCAACATCCA
>DMQW01000415.1:3118-9083 GCA_003455565.1 Limisphaerales bacterium | reverse complement strand
TCGTCGGCAGCGTCAGATGTGTATAAGAGACAGCGTGCAGATGTCGGATTTACGTGCCGAAGTGCCATCAGCGAGAAATGACTTTGCAAAGAGAAACATTATGAATCATAAAATGACCGTCAGGGTGGAACAGTTTGAAAGAGAAGCGTTGCCAAGCCGACCCTTGGGGTTTCCCCCAAGCGGCATCAAAGCAAGACCTTTGAAATTTGCTTTTACTTTGATCGAGTTGCTGGTCGTCATTGCGATTATCGCCATTCTGGCGGCCATGTTGCTTCCGGCTTTGAGCAAAGCAAAGGACCGCGCGCTGGGGATAGCCTGCCTGAACAACACCAAGCAGATTAGTCTCAGCGTTATTATGTATGCGGGTGACAACGGAGATTTTTTTCCGTCGCCACAGAATTGGTGGACATCTGGGCCTTACAAAAATTCATTAGGATTGCTCTGTGGAGGAGCTGTCTTGTTAAGGGACCATATTACACCAAATACACCGGCTCCTATGTTGGTGAATTATCTACCAAATAGCAAAGTCTGGGCATGCCCCAAGCGGAAGCGAGGTCTAACTTACACTACTGCGGCTGGAGATTGGGATCCAAGCATAACAGGTTTTCTTTCCTATGGATTCAATTGCTGTGGTGTTTTTGGCTCTGTAGACCCCAACGATGGGAATATGATCAATGCCAAACCATTCAAAGCTTCCTCAGTTTCGAGAACGTCAGACATGGTAGTCCTCACTGATACCAGCGGCTCAAATGACCCTAACAACACGCCCGCTGCTGCCTGGTTGGATTCCTTTTGGGCGGGATCTTCTGGTTCCACACAACCCGTAACAGGCTCGGAAAATGCCCGCCTTCAGACCGCGTATGCAAAACACAATAATCGTGTGAATGTCATCTATGTGGACGGTCATGCTGCACTTTCAAAGCCTAGCGCTCTCACTTGGGGACAGTTCTATGGAGTTTTTACTCCCGGAGTCACTCTCAAAACTTCTCCTTCAACTCCCGTGTCTAGTGTGCAATCAGACGATTTTATCAGCAAACCAGCTTACGATAGCCAGCAATGGAATACCGCGCCAGAATAGCGATTGGTGTTGGCGGCGAATATACTATACCAAATTATCTGTAATATTTAAAAGGTGGCCTTGTGTTTATGAAAAATCGTTTCTCTCTTCTCATTGCTGTTGTTGCGCTCTCTTTTTCGGTTGGCGTCCCCTGGCTGTCAGCGGCCCCGGCTGGGAAAAAAGTGCAGATCGAGAAAGTTGTCACTTCGCCCGACAATAAAATTTCACTGGCTTTTAGCCTGACCGATGGAACGCCCGCCTATGCGGTGAACTTCAAGAAACGGCCCGTTATTCTTTCATCGGCGCTCGGTTTCGATCTGAAGGATGGCGCGATGAAGACGGGTTTCACGTTGCTCGATGCCATGAAGTCGTCCAAGGATGAAACTTGGATCCAACCCTGGGGTGAAGAACGAGAGGGGCATAATCACTATAACGAACTGGCTGTCACCTTGCAGCAGGCAGGCGATCAAGGACGTAAATTGCGGATCGTATTTCGAGTGTTTGATGACGCCATCGCCTTCCGTTACGAATGGCCGGAACAAGCAGCGCTCAAGGATTTCGACATCATGGATGAACTGACGGAATTCGTGTTTCCAGCCGATCACATGGCTTTGTGGCAGCCAGCTTTTCGCCCGCAAGCTTCCGAACAACTTTATGCCAAAACCCGGTTGAGTGAATTGCTACGGCAGACGCGACTTGAACATGGCGATGCTTCTGCGGGTGACAATCCGAAAAAAGATCCCGTGAAGGCGGTGACCACCCCGCTGATCATGCAGACCGACGATGGAATTTTTCTGGTCATCCATGAGGCTGACTTGACTGACTATGCAGCCATGGAGCTTCAACCCAGAGATAACAACACATTAAAATGTTATCTGGCACCGTGGTCGGATGGAGTCAGGGTCAAAGCCTCCGCGCCCTCGGTTTCTCCGTGGCGATTCGTGATGATCAGCGACAAGCTGTCGGATATCGTGGAAAAAACATCGGCGACCGCACTCAATCTTAATCCGCCTTCGCGCATTGCGGATACTTCGTGGATCAAACCAGGCAAGTATGTAGGCATCTGGTGGGGAATGCACCTGGGCAAATATACTTGGAATCCAAGCAAGCCGGGCGAGGGTAGTTCCGATGGCCTTGGTGCCACGACTAAAAACACCCGTGAATACATTGATTTCGCCGGTAAATATGGTTTCAGCGGCGTTTTGGTGGAAGGTTGGAATATGGGCTGGGCCAGGGATTGGGTCGCACACGCAGCAGAATTTAGCTTCACCGAGCCGAACCCGGAGTTTGATCTGCCGGGGCTTGCCGCCTATGCCCACGAAAAAGGAGTTGACCTCATTTCCCATCACGAAACCGGGGCGGTCATCACTAATTACGAGGCGCAGGTGGAGGCTGCCTTTGCCCAGTGCGAGCGCCTAGGCATTCACCATGTAAAATCTGGCTACGTCGGCATGGAGCCCCGTGTGAACCGCTATGACACCAATGGCCGGTTGATTGGCGCGGAATATCTGGACGGGCAATACATGGTGCGTCACTACCGTAAGATCGCGATTTTGGCCGCCAAATATCATATCATGCTTGATGCGCATGAACCCATCAAAGATACCGGCGAACAGCGCACCTGGCCGAATTTTATGTCCCGCGAAGGTGCCCGTGGCCAGGAATACAATGCTTGGGCTGCTGACGGAGGAAATCCACCCAACCATGATGTCAATCTGGTCTTTACCCGTTTCTTGAGCGGACCGTTTGACTTTACTCCGGGTGTAATTCAAGTCACCTACCCGCAATACAAAAAGAACAACCGGGTGAACACAACTGCGGCGAAACAACTCGCCATGTATGTCACCTTCTACAGCCCGCTCCAAATGGCCGCCGACCTGCCGGAGAACTATGAGAAACACCTCGATTTGTTTCAGTTCATTGTTGATGTTCCGGCCGATTGGGAAGAAACGCACATGCTCAATGGCGAGATTGGTGAATATGTCACCATGGCAAGAAAACAACGCGGGGGCGAGGATTGGTTTATCGGCAGTATTACAAACGAAAAGAAGCACGACTTTGATTTACCGCTCAAATTTTTGGCAAACAACAAGACCTACACTGCCGAAATCTATCGCGATGCTGATGACGCGGACTGGAAAACCAATCCGATTGCCTACAAAATAGAAAAACGACTGGTTACCCGCGATTCAATCTTGTCCCTTCATCTGGCACCCGGTGGCGGTGAGGCGATACGTCTGAAACCAGCAACCCAGAAAGAACAAGAAACGCTTAAAACAAAGGGTTGAAGCCTTAATACAGCGCCGGGCGCAACCAAAAATCCGGGCACAAATAGAATCAATGGCGCAAATACTTGGCGACCGCCTCGGTGCGCGACTGGACGTGAAGTTTTTCATAAACGCGCCGGAGATAGGTGCGGATGGTATCAATGCTGATGCCCAACTCGTCGGCGATTGCTTTGTAGGTAAGCCCCTTGGCCAGACAGTTCAAAACCATTTCTTCGCGGGGAGAGAGATGTGTTTGTTTCTCGCCGGTTTGTTTCGCCTTTTGAAATGACGCCACTACTTTACGGGCAATGGAGCTGGACATGGGTGAACCGCCTGCATGAACTTCCCGAATAGCCTGGAGGAGTTTGGTCGGACTGCTGCGTTTTAACAGATAGCCGCTGGCGCCAGCCTCAAGGGCCTTGAAAATCTGATCTGTATCTTCATAGACGGTGAGTATTAAAATTTGCATCGTCGGCGCCACGTCCCTCAATTGTTCCACACATTCAATCCCATTCATGCCTCCCAGATTGATGTCCATCAGCACCACGTCCAGCTTGTCTGCGGGCAAACCTTTGAGCGCAGTCTCGGCACTGCTGTAGGTGCTAACGCAGTGGAATCCGGGCGATCCATTCACAAAGGTCGCAATGGATTGGCGCAACTCTTTTTCGTCGTCAACAATGGAAACGGATATCATAATTTTATTAAACGTCTTTTGCAAAAAAATTCAAAGGAATAACGAATCTGATGTTTGTTCCCTGCCCAAGTGCGGATTCTATCCGGCAGCGCCCGCCGATGTCTGCCAGACGCTGGCACATGTTGTTTAGACCATTGCCGGATGCGGTTGCGGGTGACTCTGGTTTTGATTCGATGGCGGATGAATTGAAACCTTTGCCGTTGTCCGCGATGCTGATTTCAAACGTCGCGTTGCCAGAAATCATTGAAATCTTGGCGCGGGTCGCGCCCGAGTGTTTGAGGATGTTGGTGAGCGCTTCATGCGTGGCAAGAAACAAATGGTGGCGCATTTGCGAGGAGAGCGGATACGCTGGCAATTGCGTGGGAATATCCAGTTCGCACTGAATTCCGGTCATCTGAAAATATTCCTGCGCATATTGTCCAATGTAGGAAGCTGCATGCTCCAGCGTGTCATTTTGCGGATTGACCGCCCAGACAATTTCGTCCAGCGAATGGAGCACTTCCCGCGAAGCATCGGAAATAGAGGTGATTTGGTCCTGTAACTCTTCTGGCGGGAGTTCGCCCCGGCGCGCGTGTTCGCTTAAAAAGGAAATCCGGCACAGCTTGGCGCCCATTTCGTCGTGCAAATCCTGGGCGATGCGGGTTCGCTCCCGTTCCAGCACGCGCTCTTGTTCCAAGCGCTTTAACCGGCGATGAAGTTTTCTTTTTTCCACAATACGAACGGTGCCAACCACCGAAACCATGAGGCTTAATCCTGCCCATGTGATGAACCACCATGTCTGCCAAAAATGCCGCAATACAGTCAACTCAAGTCCCGACTCATTTTCGTTCCAGACCCCGTCACTGTTACACGCGGCAACGCGAAACCGATAATCTCCCGGAGGCAGATAACTGTAAAAGGCCGTGCGCCATGTCCCTGCTTCCACCCAGTCGGTATCCAGCCCCTCGAGCCGATAGCGGAAGCGTATCAGCTCCGGCGCGTCGAAACTTAATCCGGTATAGCGAAATTCCACCCGGTGTTTGCCCGGGGTGATGCGCAGTGTTTCCAGTTGCGATACTCCATTTCCGGGCTGTCCACTCCGCCGCGCAGTCTTTGGACTTGAGACGTGGAGCATGGGATCCGGCACTCCGTCCACGAGGACTTCCTCCAGCACTGTGTTGGGCATGAGTGTCGTGGCCGGTTGAACACGAGGATCTACCACCACCACACCTTTCAAAGTTGAGAACCAGAGCAGACCCGATTTAGTTTTCAGGCCGGCCGGATAAAACCCACCAGTGCATTCCTCGGATAGCATTCCCTCCGCCCGGCCAAAAAGTTGCGGATACACGGCGGGGATTTGGCCAGCCGCCAGTTCGTCCAGCCGGTGTTTGTTCACACAGGCGATGCCCCTGCTGCTCCCCAGCCAAAGGCGACCTGCATCATCTTCGAGGATTTGCGAAATATTTTTTTCTGGCAACCCTTCGCGTGGAGTAAAGTTGTCTATACGCCCGTTGTGCCACCGGCTCAACCCTTCGTCGCCGGTGCCAATCCAAAGCGTGCCTTGGCCGTCGAGATAAAGCGTGCGGATCACATCGCTTAACAGCCCCTCACTCTTGTCCAGGTGATGGAAACTTCCATTTTTGAGCCGATACAAGCCGTTTCCATCAGTGCCAACCCACATTGAACCGTCTGTGTCCGGCACGATGGCGGTAATGGCATTTGTCTGGGAAAAATTCGTCTGCGCCAGCCATTTGTCTTCGTGCAGTTGCCAGATTTTCCCTTCACGCGTTCCCATCCACAGCGCGCCTTTACGGTCTTCGGCCAATGAAATGATGTTCGGCTTCGCCGACTTGATCACTTTCACTTCGTCAGCGGCGGCGATGGGGTCCTTGTAAAGCAGCAAACTGTTCGTGGTCGCCACCCAACAGAAACCATCGCGCGTCACCAGCAGAGTGGTGATTTGCGAAT
>DMQW01000415.1:0-3026 GCA_003455565.1 Limisphaerales bacterium | reverse complement strand
GGTGGTGATTTGCGAATCATGCGGCGACAAACCGGCGGCGGACAGACGGCTGAAACTTTTCCCATTCCAGCGATAAAGGCCGTCGTTCGGTTTGCCCACCCAGATCACGCCGGGTGTAACTTCCGCCAGATCCTGCGCGGCACCGAAACCAAGCCCTTCTCTTTGACTTAAGGTGAAAAGGCTTTTGCGACGGAGACGGTTTAGTCCGGCATCTGTGCCCACCCACAACCTTCCTTCGCGATCGGTCAATAGCGATTCAATCAGATTGCCCGCAAGACCACTGCCCGCAGGGATGGCAAAAAATTTATCTTCCTTGAATTGGAGCAATCCTCCTCCGGCCGAGCCTGCCCACACGGTTCCATCCGATTCTTCGGCCAGCGTGCTCACATGCGATTTGGCCAGGTTACGCGGAATTCGGTAGCGATGCCAGCGGTCGCCGTCATGATACAACACGAAATCTTCGCCGGCGCCAATCCACATTCGCCCGATTTGATCCATCAACAGACAATGCGAATCTTTGAGCAGTTCTTCCATGGAATCTCCCATCAATGGGACAAACTTGTTGTTTACAAACTGAAAAACGCCCGCGCTCTTCACGCCAACCCACATCCGTCCCTGCCGGTCTTTGAATAGCGCAGTGATGCGCTGGCCTTTGAATGTTTCTGCCGCATTCAACGGCGACAGTTGCCCGTTTTTCCACAAGATTAGTCCGGCATCCGTGCCAACCCAAAGTCGTCCGGCGGCATCTTCTGCCAGCGCAGTGATGGACTTGGCCGGCAGTCCATCCCGCATTGTGAACGTGGTGATTTGATTGTTTTGCCAACAGCTCAAGCCGCTGTCGGGGCTGCCAATCCAGAGTGCGCCATGACTATCTTCAAACAACGCACATACCGGGCCGTCTTTGATTCCTTCCTGAATCCCAAAGGTGACAAAGCGCAGGCCATCGAAGCGCGCCAGCCCGTCATCGCTTCCCACCCAAAGGTATCCATCATGTGTTTGCACCAAGGCGCGGACGGGGCTTTGTGGCAGGCCCTGCTCCTTTTGCCAGGATTGAAAATTGAACGCCCGCGCACCGCCGGCGGCACCGGAGGTTGCCTCACTTGGCCTGGCACTGCTCACATCCACAAAATCGGTGAAGGAAGTCGCAATGGCCAGGTCGCTGAAGGCCCATCCGCCGCCGCCACCAGCATGACGCAGGCGGATTTCGTCAAAACTCGCATTGGCATTGAACCGCGTCGTCAGGCTTTCCGGTTGATAGGCTTCGTTTGCGCCCGGACCAAGGTCGGGATTTAACCACACCGTGACCAAATCGTCTTCGCCGGGAACAAATTGAATTTTGAAGACAATGGTGACGCCGAAACCGCGTCGTGGATATTGATACGAACCAGAAGCTCCGCCCATGGAGGATTCGGGTTTTACAGTGTGCAGGTCAATATAACCAGCGAGGTTATTGGATTCACCGGTTTCATCCGAATGAAAAAAAGCGCTGTAAGCCCAGGCTTTCATGGCGTTGCCGATTCCCAGCCGTTCCGCATCCCCTTCGAACAGTTCGAACGCGGCGGAATATTCCTCCGTGTCCTTGTCTGACAACGGGTCAACGTGGAATTTGAAATAAAGTGTGTCGTTGGCCGAGTCATCACGTTTCACAGCGCCGCCAAGAATATCGGTGCCCGCCCCGGTTTCATGAACAAGTGTTGTATCCGGGTCGTTCCACAAGATTACTGCACTGGCCGGAGTCACAAGCAACCATGCCATCCACACCACCAGCAACCATGCCATCTTACACCAAGCTGTTCGGCTCAATGCAAAAAATTTCCACCTGTTCAGCCCGCATAGCGGCAAGCCAGACAAGCAAGAAAATACCGAAAATTGGAACATGGTGGTGTTTGGTGATGCAATTATGAAACGAAAAACCTACGGACACAAGCAGACAGTCTGTCACCACTTCATGCGACTGCCTTCCCGCAGCCAATACCAATAAATTACTTTATGAAAAATTAACGCGAAAAGTGAAAACTGTTGCGTGAGCTTTGTCACTTTGCGGCGTTGCATTGGAGGTAGTCAATAACGACCATGATTGTGCTGCCGGTGGCCAAGGCGGTTTGAATTTCAGCAGCCATAATCAGAAACATGTGTTAAGTGACGATCGTGATAAAGTCGGCGAACATTGCCCGCCGGTTTAGCTTTTTTTTGTTTGAATAGTAAAATGTAAGTGAATATTTCCTGTGAAATTTAGAAGCATTCTCATATTGGCGGCCATTGTCCCGTTTTTATTCACTGCGCCGAAGGCTGCCCATGCTGCTTCAAAACCGGTGATGGTTCATTATATGCCGTGGTTTGTCTCCCAGCCTTACAGCGGCTCTTGGGGATGGCACTGGACGATGAATTATTTCAACCCCAATATAGTCAATACAAATGGCGAACAGGCGATTGCCTCGTGGTATTATCCATTGATCGGTCCCTACGACTCGGTTGACCCGGCGGTGCTTGAATATCATGTGCTCCTGATGAAGCTGGCGGGGATTGACGGAGTGATTGTGGATTGGTATGGCCCGGATAATTTTAATGATTACGCCGTCAATAATCAGCGCACATTAGCTTTGTTCAATTACACCCGGAAAGCCGGCCTGAAATTTTCGCTCTGTTATGAAGATCAGACGATCCAGCAGGAAATCAACGGTAATTATATCACTGCGGGTGCTGCCATTTCCCACGCCCAAAAGACAATGCTTTATGTGCAAACCAATTTTTTCACGGATGCAAGCTTTCTCCGCCTGAGCAATGCGCCCGTGCTTTTGAATTTCGGCCCGCAATACTTCAAGAATAATTCCGATTGGGTGTCCATTTTCTCCGTATTGAACGCCACAAACCAGCCGGCCTTTTTCACCGAAGACAATCGTCTGTCGCCTGTTGGCACGGGGGCTTTTGATTGGCCACCGATGGGGTTATCGGGCGGCGGCACTAATACGCTGCCGCCCGCTCAACTGCAAAGTTATCTTGTCAGCTTTGATCAAAAGGCCGGCGGC
>DMQW01000379.1 GCA_003455565.1 Limisphaerales bacterium | reverse complement strand
TTCGGCAACATGTTCAGCGTGCTCGGCGCGAGCGCGTGGTTGCCGTTCCTGCCGATGCTGCCCATTCAACTGCTCACGAATAATCTGCTTTACGATTTTTCGCAGGTGCCGATTCCGACCGACAACGTCGCCACGTCGCAAATCGCCAAGCCGCGCCCGTGGGCGATGGGCGAGATTGCGCGGTTCATCATGTTCATCGGCCCCATCAGTTCGATCTTCGACTACACCACCTTCGCCGTCATGTGGTTTTTCTTCAAATGCAGCAATCTGGCCCTGGTGCCGCTGGCAATGACCAGCCGTTTCGCCGGAGTCACCGATCCGGACAAAATTTACGCCGCGTCGCTGTTTCAAACCGGCTGGTTCGTCGAGTCCATCATGACCCAGACCCTCATCATCCATGTCATCCGCACGAATATGATTCCATTCATCCAATCACGCTCCAGTTGGCAGCTCTCCATGACTACGATTCTGATCATGGGTATCGGCGCGTGGCTGCCGTATTCGCCGCTGGCTCCCATTCTGCATTTTGTCCCGCTGCCGTGGCAGTTCTGGCCCATTCTCGCCGCGACCTTGGTTTGCTACGTCGGCCTGACGCAAGTCATCAAGTCATGGCTGATCCGCAAGTCGTGGGTCTGAAAAAAAAAGCAAAAACGCCGGTCCGTGCCAAACGGAACGGCGTTTTTTATCTCCCGAAAAAATCAGGTCGCAAACGACTTGCCGCAGCCGCAGCTTTCCTTCGCGTTCGGATTAATAATTTTAAAACCGCCGCCGGTCAGTTCGTCGCTGAAATCCACCGCCGTGCCACGCAGGTATTGTGCGCTGATGGCGTCCACCAGAACGACGACGCCCGGCTGCTCGGACGCAAAATCGCCGTCGCGCTTTTCGTCGAAGACCATGCCGTATTGCATGCCCGAACAACCGCCCTGCTCCACATAGACGCGGAAGTTTTTTCCCGCATTTTCCGGCTTCGTCAAAATAGACTTCACCTCTGCCGCCGCGCGCGGCGTCAGCGTCAAAATTGTTTCCGTGGTCAGTTCAGTCATGGTGCGAAATTAATTTTACTTTGCCCGCGTGTCAAACGGCGTCAATTTTTTGGCAGACCTAGCGCCGCCCGTTTCTTCTCCAGCATCTCCGTCAACGGCGGCAAGTTTGTCTCCAGCCGGTCAAAGAACAAACTCAGTTTTTTCGGATCGCCATCGCCAACGCGGATCATCAACGGCAACGCCCGCAAGCCCGCCTCCTTCATCCAGAAATCCGCCACCTCATTTGTTGTGTAAAAGAGATCGTAATAATTTTCCAGCGCCAGTGTGAGCAATGGCTTCTGTTCTGCCACCGGCAACAGCGCTGCCTTTTGCTCCAGGGTCATGCCCAGCCCGACCTGCGCCCGGCTGCGCAAGCCGACGCCGGCATAAGGCGATTGCACCACCTGCGCATACGCATTCGTCGCCGCGTCCGACGCGCCCATCGCAAAACAGCAATAACCCATTTCGCTGCAGGCCAGCGCTCCCGTTTTATTCGTCGGGTTCGCCGCATAAATTTGGGCGAAGACATTGGTCGCCAGCTCAAAATTTAAAAACGGCCGGTTGGTGTCCGGCGAATCCAACTGCTTCAGCACGCTGCCGTAGGCGAACCTCGCCTGGGTCTTCAGGGCGGGAGAACAATTGGTGTCGTCCAACAGTTTCGTCAAATAAGTCCTCGCATCGGAAAAACTCTGACGGCCAACCGCCGCACGACCGGCCATCAACTGCGCCCGATATACCAGCGGTGAATTTTCCCACGCCGCATTCGTATTCTGGAAGATGTTTTCGTAATTTAACTCCGCCGACTGGAAATTGCCCGCGCGGAAAAAATGATCCGCCACCCACCATTGCGCGAGCGGCGCGTTGGTGTCCGTCGGAAACTGCGCCACGAAATTGGTGAACAACCCGAACGCGCCCGGCTCATTGCCCGACTGAAAAGTCGCCCAGCCACGGGCGTATTCCACCTGCGGCAACGCAGCATTCGTTGGATATTTTTTCAACCAGTCTTCGTAACTCGCGATGGCCGCCGGCCAGTTTTGCTCGCGTTCAAACGTCCGCGCCACGGCCAGCTCCACCTGCGGCAGCAACGCCGAGGCGGACAATTGTTGCTGGTATTTTTGGAAAACTGCGCGCGCCTGCGCGGGCGAACTAAAGTCAGAAAACCCCTGCACCACCAGCAACAGGCTGTTGTCCACCAGCTCGCTTTTCGGAAAAACCTCCAGCAGCCGCTGCATCGCCGCTTCCGCCCCCGGCGTGTCTTTCAACTCCAGGCTCGCCCGCAAAACCTGGTAAAGTGCGCGGTCGCCGAGCGATTTCGCCACCGCCGGAAAAGCGTCAAATTCCGTCAGCACCGCGTTGTAATTTTCCCGCGCGCCGATGAAATTGTTTTGCGCGAACAAGGCGTCGCCCAGTTTGAATCTGGCCACCGCCAGATCTTTTGACAGTGGTAATTTTAGCGCCGCCTGAAAATCCGCGCCGCTTTCGGGAAATTTCCCCTCCAGCCAGAAGCACCAGCCGCGATCCAGATGCGCCTTGCCCGCCAGCGGACTGTTCGTGAACCCGCCGA
>DMQW01000091.1 GCA_003455565.1 Limisphaerales bacterium | reverse complement strand
GCCGCTGGTCATCCGGATGCGCACGGTCCGTGGCGAAACAAATTCAATCGAAAACGGCAGCGTGGGATTGGCGGCGTATTCATTTTCAGGAAATTCGTTCGGCTTGGCCGGGGTGATGATCGCCAGGTCGTTGTCAAACGCGTGGCGCACGGCATACTGCGAGCGCTGGTAGAGAATCTTCCCCGTGTGCGTGGCCGAGTCAAAATCCGCGAGCCGGTCGGCGAGATAATAAAAATTGGAGAAGTCGCGGAAGTCGCCGCTGACATCCACCGGCTCATTGAGCAGCGGCAATTGTGGATTGGCGGCGAACGTGGAAATCGCCGCACACAGGGCGACGATTCCGGCGGATGTTTTTTGGAGCGTGGTCATGATCGGTTCAAATTTTTCTATTTTACAAAAATTTTGAGCATCTGTCTTGTCGGTAAAACACTTGACGAGCAAAAGTGCAAGTCAGGGTTTGGGCCTGATTTGCAAACGCAGGAAAAGATGGCTCGAATCGCCCGGCCAACTGGTGACGACGGGTTGAACCGTAAAAATGGTTTCGGCTGCGAGCGCGCTGGTGCTGATCGTAAAATACTCCGGGTGCTGGTCGGTGCCCACCCACGATTGCAGGTCATCCGAAAGTTGCGGGATATAATTAAAAAAATCCGTCTGGGCAACGGGGACGCCATAAACCAGCGCGACGGGCGCGGTGGTGCCGTTGGCAAAATGCGGCAGGCGCGGCGAATTCAAGTTATTGTTCGTCGGCGAAAAATCGAAGGCGTTTTCAACCATGAGTTGCAAGCCGTCCACACTGGCGCGCGACAATGCGTCGTGGCCGAGTGTGCCGAAGTATTTCAACTCCCACGCGTCCATCAGGCCGTTGCCATCGCGGTCGGCGTTGGAGGCGGGCAGCGCGCCGAAAAAGAAACTGGCCTCGCCGGTGTAAAGTCCGGTGGCGATGTTCGTCGCCGCCGATGGCGCGAAACCGCCCGGCGCGTCAAACTTGTCGCCGATGGCGCTGATGCCGTGCAGCAGCGAAATTGTGCCCGAAGGGAAAGGCGGGTTCACATAATAGGCGGGGTTCGGATTATCCGTGGTTGGTGGCGTGAGCACGCGGAAGAAGATGTTTGTTATTGGTGTGACCACCGTGATAGGTCGTTCGGTGGTCTGTAACGTGGCCCAGTAAAGCTGGCCATGGTAACCCGCAAATTCGGGATAGACCCACTGGGTTTTGGTCGCCGTTCCATGCGTTGCCGAGTAGTTGGTAGATTGCCCCGTCCAAGTGTCGTTGCATGCCTTGGTGTGAGTAAAGATCTCCTGCCCGGCGAGCCGGTTTTTCCAAACGCGATACGGCCCCTGCCCCAGCCAGTTCATCGCCGTCACCTGGTTGCTCGGATAATTGAACGTGATGCCCATGAAACTTTGAGTGCCCGTCAACCAGTATTGATAGGTGAGCTTCAGCCAGCCATCCGGCCGCAAAGTCCAGACAAATGCGTTGGTTGTGCTTGCCAGGTTATTGACCTTTACATAGTAATTTGTGCCGTCGGTATAATTTGTAATGCCCGTCACCACCCAGGCGGAACCGGAGGCGGGCACCGGTCCGTTGGCGAATGAAACTGGAAGATTAGAGACCGTCAGGCTGTTAATGATGCCGGTCGTTTTGCTGAAATGAAACACTCGCGGGCCGTTGTTGACCACAATTTCCGTGGCGTTGGTTCCGGCAGTAATGGCTGGCGCACTCGCAGAAACCACGCCCAAAATGCGGTCGCGAATTTGTGCGGGCGTATGCAACGACCAGGTCCAAGTGTAAATATTATTGCCGAAGGGGTCGGTGGCCGTCAGGCGCAACGCGTCGTAGTTGGTCCAATTTGCCGGAAAAGATGGCAATACTAGCAAGCCGCTCGTGCCGGGCGGCAAAGACGGGCCGGAAAAATTTCCACCGTTCGTCCCGACCAGCAAACCGCCGGTGAGTGCGTTGGTGGAAAAATTATTAGTTGGATCCGTCGCATCAAAAAACCAGCCGAGCTGCCAGTTGAACTGGCATTGGTTTAAATCAGTGAAATCAAACCGGTTTGAAATCGTCAGCGCGCCCGTGAATGTTGTCAGATTCGTTATACCGATTTGCACCGGGCTATAAATCATTTTATAGGTGTAGTAACTCGCCTCTTTCTCGCGGTAGGGTCCGACAATTCCGTCCGGCCCGCTGGTGCCGCTCACATCCATGACGCCGGTGTCGTCGTGACGAATCCCGGCGTCATCCCAGGACCAAAGGAACATGCCGCCGCTATTAGGAGCGGTGCGAAACACTTCCCACATTTCCGCCAGCGAGGCGCCGCCGGAACCATCGTAAAGCGCATGCAACATTTCTGTGGGCATAAAAACGTTGGGTGCGCCGGGACGAAGATAATTGGTGACGCTGCTATAGTTCTCATAGTGATCTGTGACCACACCATTGAAAACCGAACCGCCTTGCTGCGGACGAATCACCAGCCGGTTTTGGATGTCATAAAGGGCGAAGTAATTGGTGCTTCCACCAGCGCCTCCGTCCAGGTTGGGATTTGCCCCGCCCTCGTTGCCATTGTCCCACGCAAAAATACAAGGGTGATTCACGTCCCGACGGATCATTTCACCTATAAGTCGGATGCCGTTGGGAATGTCCATTGGTCCATTGCCGCCTTGATCGCCGCCATGCTGATAGCTGGCAAATTCATCCAGGACATACATCCCGAGCCGGTCGCATTCCTCAAGAAAAACTTTGTTCGGCGGGTAATGGCTCAGACGGATCGCGTTAAAGTTGGCTTCCTTCATCATTCCAATATCCATGGCGCTCAAGGCGCGACTGGTGGTGCGTCCGGTGGTCGGCCATTCCTCATGCCGGCAAATGCCGCGCATGACCACTTTCTTGCCGTTCACAAAAAAGTCCTGACTGTTGGTGAACGTGATCGTGCGAAAGCCAATCGTATTGGTGACGGAATGGATCACGGCGTTGTTCGTGTCAATCAACTCCACGTTCAACGTGTAGAGATTTGGAAATTCCGCCGACCACGGATTCGGCGCGGGCAGCGACGCTGACAGCGTCACATTGGTTGCGCCCGACGAAACGGAATTTGAAAATGCGTTGCCGAGTTGCACATTGTTCGTGTCGGTCACAAACGCCCGCACCGTGTAGTTGTTTGAAATTCCGCCAAGATAGGCATTCACCGTGATCTGGCCGTTCGCCAGCGGGTTCGCTGCGATGCGATCAACATAAGCCGCTGGCTTGGCTTCCAGATAGACGGGCCGATAAATCCCGCCAAACACCCAATAATCATTTCCGAGCGATTCGGCGCGCATGATGTTCACACTGGACGACCATTTTTTCACCGTCACCGCGAGCACGTTGGTGTTCGCGCCGGCCACGACCTTCGAGGTGACATCGTATTTGAACTCGTAATAACCGTCTTGATGCGTGGCGCCAACGGACTGCCCGTTGATGCTGGCCGACGTGTCCGTGAACGCGCCTTCAAACACGAGAAAGATTTTCTTTCCCGCCCAGGCCGACGGCACGGCGAAGGTGTTCGTATAGAAACCAGTTTCCGAGTTGGAACTGCTGCCGGAACCATATTGATAATTGCCAAAGCCTTGCAACTCCCAGCACGAGGGCACGGGAATGGTTGTTGCGATGCCAGCATTGCGCCCCGTGGAAATTGAAAATTGCCACGGAATGGTATTGTCCTTGTCCGTGCCGGAGAGGTATTGAACCTGAGTCTGCTGGGCGGACACGGGAGAAACAACTGCCAGCGACCCGCACAGCGTCAGAAAAACCGGCAAATAATTTACACGCACACGACTCAGACTTGGATTGGGAATTGAATTTGACGGCTTCAATAAAAAAGCGCGGGCGTTTTCGCCCGCGCTTTGCATTCCTAGGATAATTTAACTACGGACAACGATAATTTCAACTGCGACGGCGACGAAGCGCAATGACGCCGACCAGCGAACCCAGACCCAACATAGTTACGGTGGCAGGTTCGGGAACCGCCGTCGTCAAGGCGTTCAGTTGGCTGGTGGTCAATAGGCCATTGTAAATGCCGACATTATCAATCTCACCATCCCAGCCACGGTTGGGGTTGTTGCGATTTGCCAACAGCAATAATTCACTCGCCGTCAAGCCTGGACTTACCACCGCGCCCGCCGTGTTTGTCATGCCCAACATTATCGGCCCACCCAAATTTCCGGGAGTGGAGATAAAAACAGCAGCGTCACCCGCCCCATTGCCAATGGCAGTTGCCAGACTGCTGCTGCTGTTGGCAGAAATCGCCGTCCCGTCATATTCCAAGGCCACCATCACCCATTGATTCGCTCCATAACTTGCAAATGCATTATTAGCTATAAATGCAGGGGCCTGACCAACACCTACCTGCAGGCTGATGTTATTTAATGCAATGCTGATACCTGCATTCGCATTATTAGCACCGCCTTGAGTATTAATACTAGCTTCGTCATAACCGCTAACCGGCCCAATTTGCAAAAAGCGGGAGACGGTGGTGCCGCTGACCGCCGGCTGGTTCGAATATGTAATAAAGGGATTGAGCCAGAACGTAATCGTGAACTGGTTTAATCCACTCAATCCAGTGAGTGTGTCACCAGCAGTGGTAATGCCCGCATTAGCATAGCCACTCGCGCTGGTGCTGCTATACGCAAAATCGCCTGGCTGTCCGCTTGCTCCCGCACCTGTGAAACTGCCGGTGCCTGAAGCAGTCAAGCTGCCGCCGCCGGAGGTTACATTGGGAACGCCCGTGCCGGTTCCAGAACCGTTAAAGTTCCACTGATACAGTGGAGTCTGCGCTTGAGCGGTAAGGACAAGTCCGCTGAGGGCCAATGCGCAGAGTGCCAGTTTAAGTGTTGGTTTTGTATTCATGGTTTTCATTTTTGTGATTTCATTTTTATGGTGCAACTGTTCTAAAATTATGCTTCAAGATCGTTATTTCGTTTTACTGTTTCTAAGTGAAAGCACCCTGCGGGCTGGGAAACATTCCCGAGGCCGGTTCGAGGTGCTTTCATTGATTATTTTGATTTGATTGATTTCATATATGTTGTTCCAAAATTGATTCGTATTCGCCCGCTCAATTGTGGATCCGGTAGTAATGTTGCAGATCTGTCATCGGCACGGAATAAGGCGACGCTGGCGGACCGGTCACGTCGTTGTATGGCCCGGCCACATTGGTAGAATCCTGAAGCGTTCCCATCGGGTAAGTAAGCAACAAATTCCCTGCGGCATTGATATCAGGAACTCCCGATAAATAAAGCCCGGCACCGTTCAGATAAAGGTTGGTGATGGTCTGTGCCGACAAGGCGCTGTAAAAGACCGCCACCCCGTTGAAATCCGCAGTGCTTGTAGCATACCACCCTCCATTTTCAGACGACGATTGGGTCGTTCTCCCCAAGGCAAGAGGAGCTAAAGAAGTATTGTTGTTTCCAATAACGACTCCGCTTAATGCCGTGCTATATTGCACGGTATTAAATCCGACCGAATGTGAACCAATATACAGCGTCGCGTTTGTGTCTGCCGTAATTGAGCTGTCTATGTCAGCCTGGGTCAAATTGGTGCTGACCACCAAGGCAACAAACGTCCATTCGGCTGACGGAATGATCAAGCCAGACGCAGGGGTCGTCCCAGTGCCCCATTGGTAGTCCAACTCATTGCCACCGCCAAAAACCAGACCGTATCCATTGGCGGTATCAGAGGGTAAATTGAAGATCACACCATTGCCGATGGTGCCGATGGTTGGCGTATAAACCCATCCGCAAATGGTCATTCCGCTGTTGGTGTAAACTGGAAGCGCCGGCGTATTTAGCTGGCTGGCCCTCCCTTGCACAGTTTCAATGGATGTGTTATTTGCCGGAAAGCCAGGATAGCTCGGGCTGCTGACACCACTCAAAAACCGACTGCCGGAGGGAGTCGCGGCGAGCCCGTCATTCCCGTTGGCATAATCAAATATAATCACGGGTGTCGAGTTTGAAGGCTCGTTCACCAGCCAGAAGGAATACGGCTTGTTGGTGAACACGGCCTCCGCATAGCTGCCCGGGTTGGCCGTCAAAACTATGAGCGTGGCCGCAACTGAGTTTGTCCCGCCGACCACATTGGTAATAGAGCATACAAAACTTGCCCCACTGGCGGAAAGCTGGATGTTGGTCAGCTTCAGAGTGGCATTGGTGCCACCGGAAACAGCCACGCCATTGGAACTCCAAAGATATGTAAAAGTGGCGGGGTAGCCGTTTGCAGTCACGCTGAAGCTGCGATTGCCGGATACGAAGGTGTTGCCAGAAACCGGCTGGACTTGTGCAAATGCCGATTGATTCACTTGGGATTGAAGAACGGGAGCTTGGAAATTTTCAATCGCAACCATGTTGCTATACGCCATTACCCCGCTATAAATGCGCACATCAGCTAATTGCCCGTCAGTTATATCGCGCCCAGCACCCGTGCAACTGGCAAGGATCACGCTGGCATTGGTCGTAAAATTAATGCCGCCATATACGGCGGATGAAATGACAAAATTTGTCAAGGCAATTGCGGTTTGTGTGACTGCATTCGTTTGAAAAATATAAATCTGAAAGTTATTCGAACTCAAACTGCTGTCGTAAGTGAGCGCCTCAAAATACCAAGTCTGGCCATCACAAACGAAACCCGGGGTGCCGGGGGGTTGATTGGTAAAGACTCCGGTAATGCCTATCGTTTGGTTTAGGGCGGAAGAGCCATTGGCAAGAGCATCCTGAAATGAAGTATCATACCCGGTTGATGGGTTTCCGGTAGCTCCGTTGAGTGCTGTGCCAACCCCGTTATGATTTCCCGATCCTTTTCCGCCGCCATCATAAGTTACCAACGAACCGAACATGACCTCGCGTCCCAATTGGTTGTTATTCTGACCCATGGAAACACCAAGTTGCAACCAAAAGGTGATCGTGAATTGATACAAGGTGCCCAAATTAAGGCTGCTATTGGTTGCAATGGCATTGGGAGTGCCATAGGTCTGCCCTTGAAGCGCAAGCGCACCGCCCGGACCGCCAGGAGGTCCAAAATTCGCATTGGTGAAGAAAATAAATCCCGGCGTGATAGCATCGCCATTTACATTGCGCAAACCCAAAGTTCCAGTCCCCGGTGTGATGGCGAAAGTTGGTATCGAACTGGTGGAGGTGTCACTGGCATTGGTGAACGCCCACTGGTAAAGAAGCGTTTGGGCATGGGCAGTCATTCCGAAACCGGCGATGACGATGGCTAAGGCGATTATTTTTTTCATTTTCTTGAGTTGTTAACTATTTGTCTGAACCAGCGGACAATAATTCGGCAGCAGGCAATTGCCCAAAGAATTTAGTGGCTGGCTGTTGACACACTATCACCGCCCGGCGAAACGTCATGTCGTTAAAGGTAACGACAACTGGGAAACCAGTTCAAGACCGCGCCGGAAGATGGCTCGGATTATCCAGGGAAAAATGGCTGAATTTTGCGACCGCCTGCGAGCGCGAACGGACATGAAGTTTTTCGTAGATGCGCCGTATGTAAGTATTTACCGTCGGCCGGCTGATCTTGAGCGCCTCCACGATTTCCTTGTAAAGATAACCGCGCGCGAGCAATTCCAAAACTTCGCGTTCGCGCGGCGAAAGATTTTCCGAACTCGCATATTCCGCGCTGGAATTCGCCGCACTGGATTCGTTGCGCTGAAATGCCTGCACGACTTTTCGCGCGATGTTGCTCGTCATCGGCGAACCGCCGCCGTGAACGTCCTTCAACGATTCAAGCAGTTCAGAGCGCGGCGTCTGCTTCAACAGATAACCGCTCGCACCCGCCTGCAGCGCGTCAAAAATGTGGTCGGCATCTTCATAAACGGTGAGCATCACAAACTGTGTGCCGGGCAGTTGCGGCTTGAGGCGGCGCACGCCTTCAATGCCGCTCAAGCCCGGCAGGTTGATGTCCATCAAGACCACCGACGGTTTTTCGGCGGGCAGTTTTGCCAGCGCGTGCTCGACGCTGCCGTGCTGGCCGACGCAGCAGAAGCCGTCCGCATGGCAAATCCATTCGGCGAGAATTTCCCGCGCCGGCGCGTCGTCTTCCACGATTGAAACCGCAATGCTCATGTTATTTTTCTTAATCATACGCCGGATGTGGTTCGCGTTATCGTCGTCATTTTTAACTACACGATTCCAACTTGCGTCGCTTCCAAAAAATTTACGCCTGAACGGGCACGGTGAATTTCACCGTCGTTCCCAGTCCCGGCACGCTTTGAAT
>DMQW01000304.1 GCA_003455565.1 Limisphaerales bacterium | reverse complement strand
CCTACCAGGGCTTCAACGTCCAGCAGCTCCGTTGCCGCTCGTTCAACGTCGTTGCGGCGGCGGGCAGCTACGTAGATGTTTATGAATACCGCTTTGATTCGCCGGTGGACGCGTTCGGCATGTTCGCCCTGGAACGCGATCCCAAAGGCCAGCCGCTGGATTTCGCGCCCGATGGCTATTCTGGCGAGATGGGTTACTTTTACCGGCAGGGTGCCGTCTATGTGCAGATCATCGCGTCCGACCTCAAACCTGAAACGCTCGCGCTGACCAAGGCTGTCGCGCAAAACCGCGCCAAGGAACTGCCGGCGGATGACCGCGGCCTCGCCGGTCGCCGCAGGCTGCCCGCCGCCGGCATGATCGCCGACACCGTGGCGTTCTTGCCGGAAAACGCGCAGGGACAGGCGGCGTTCAAGGACGTGTTTCAGGCGAAATACAATTTTGACGGCGCGGAACTGCCGTTTTTCATCATAGTCGCCGCGCCCGACGACGCGGCGAAGGCGTGGAAATCGTTTCAGGATTTCTGCGCGCGTTTCGGCAAGGTGGAATCGTTGCCGGACGTGAATGGCGGGAAAATTTTCAGCGCGCAGGTTTTCGGTAAATGGAAGGTTGTCTATCAGCGCGACGGCGAGTTGGGCGGCGTGTTTGACGCAACGGACGCTGGCAAGGCGCGGGCATTTGTGGAACAGTATTTGCGTGGCAAAATCAAATGAGTTCATCCAACCATAGCGACTCCGTCAGCCGGCGCGAATTTCTCGTGCGCCTCGGCGTCACCGGCGCGCTTATCGCCGGTTCGGGACTCGCCGCCCGCAAGCTCTGGCAACCGAAACATTTCGTTCCCGGTTTTGAAAAGGAAATAGGTTTGCAGCTTCGCAGCTACGCGCCGGAAGTGAGCAAGGTTTTGCCTTCGCTCGCCATCGCGCACGGCACGGACCACGAGAAAACCATCCGCGCCGCGCTCGCCGCACTCGGCGGCATGGAGCGGTTCATCCAAAAAGGCGACGTGGTGGTGATCAAGCCAAACGTCGCGTTTGACCGTCCACCCGCGCTCGCGGCGACGACGCATCCCGACGCTTTGCGCGCGGTGGCAAAACTAGTTTTGGAGGCGGGCGCTGCAAAAGTTATCATTGCGGACAACCCCATCAATTCGCCGACCGGCTGTTTTCTCAAGAGCGGCCTGACCGCCGTGGCGTCGGAGATGAACCTCGATTTGCTGTATCCCAAGACAAACTCCTTCGCGCCGCTCCAGCTCGACGGCGAAATTTTGAAGCACTGGACGTTCTTCAACGAGCCATTCAAGAAGGCGACCAAAGTCATCGGCCTCGCGCCATGCAAGGATCACAATCTGTGCCATGCCTCGATGACGATGAAAAACTGGTATGGCCTGCTCGGCGGTCGGCGGAATCAATTTCACCAGCACATCCACAGCATCATTTCCGATTTCGCGCTGATGATGAAGCCGACGCTGGTGATTCTCGACGGCATGAACGTGCTGATGAGCAACGGCCCGACCGGCGGCCGCCTGTCCGACGTGAAACCGATGAACACCATCGTCGCCGGCACGGACATGGTGGCCGTGGACGCCTACGGCTACTCGCATTTGCTCGAACGCAACTTGGATGAATTAACCTACATCCACAAGGCGCATGACCGCGGCTTGGGAAATAAAAACTGGAAGGACACGCTCTACAAAGAGGTGCAGGCGTGAAGTTCGACCCAAAAGATTTGCTCAAACTCCGCAACGTCCGCCGCGTCGCGCAGGTTTTCTTTTTCAGCCTGTTTCTGTTTTTCGTTTTTGTCACCGACCTGCGCTATCTCAAAGGTTATCCGGTCTCGCTGTTCCTTGAACTCGATCCGCTCGTCGCCTTCGCCACGGCCATCACCACCCACACGGTCTATATGGGTTTGCTGTGGAGCCTGCTGCTGATTTTGCCGACGCTGCTGTTCGGGCGGATTTTCTGCAACTGGATTTGTCCCTACGGAATTCTGCACCACTTCACCGGCTGGCTGCTCGGCAAAAGCCGCGCGGACGAACGCGAACGCATCGAGGCCAACCGCTACAAAAAACTGTATTCGCTGAAATACGTCATCCTCATCGCGATGATTGCGGCGGCTATCGGCGGCACCTTGCAAATCGGCTGGCTCGATCCCATCTGTCTTTTCCACCGCTCCATGAGCACGGTCATTTTGCCGCTCATCAATTTGTTTGTCCCATCGTCCATTTACGTCCGGCAATACTTCCATGTCGGCGCGTGGATTATCGGTTTTCTGCTGCTGTTCCTCGTCGGCATGAACGTCGTCATCCCGCGTTTTTTCTGCCGCGTGCTGTGTCCACTCGGCGCGTTTCTCGGCACGCTCTCGACGGCGGCGCTCTGGCGCATTGACCGCGACCCGAACAAATGCGTGGACTGCGATCTTTGCCTGAAAAGCTGCGAAGGCGCGTCCGACCCACACACGCAACTTCGCAAGAGCGAATGTTTCGTCTGCTTCAACTGCATCGAAGACTGCCCGGAAGACGCCATCTCGTTCAAGTTCATGCCGCCGCTCCAGCGCGAAGTCACCGCGCCCGTCGTGCCCGGACGCCGCGCGTTTCTCGGCACGTTGATCGGCCTCGGCTTCTACGCCTTTGGCCGCACGTCGGGCGCGAGCGACCGCAACTACGACAAACGCGTCATCCGCCCGCCCGGTTCCGTGGAGGAAAAAGATTTTCTCGACCGCTGCATCAAGTGCGACCAGTGCATCCGCACCTGCCCGACGAACGTGCTGCAACCGGCGCTCATGGAATCCGGCGTCGAAGGCATCTGGACGCCGATCCTCAATATGAAGATCGGTTTCTGCGAGGTGAATTGCACGCTCTGCGGCCAGGTCTGCCCCACCGGCGCGATCCAGCGCGTGACCATCGAGGAAAAAACCGGCACCGGACTGTTCGTTGAGGAAGGCCCGATCAAGCTTGGCACCGCGTTTTTCGATTACGGCCGCTGCCTGCCGTGGGCCATGGAAACGCCCTGCGTCGTCTGCGAGGAAGTTTGTCCCGTGTCGCCCAAGGCCATTTTTTCGCGCGAAGTCACCATCACCAAACGCGACGGCACGCCCATCACGCTGCGCCGGCCGTATGTTGACCCCGCGCTGTGCATCGGCTGCGGCATCTGCGAACACGAATGTCCCGTCACCGACGAGGCCGCCATCCGCGTCACCGCCGTCGGCGAAACCCGCTCGCGTGACCGCCGCCTGCTGATGGACGGCGGCGTAACCAGCGCCGTGCGTGATTTGGAAAAACGCCAGCGCTAAACTGCCATGGAAAAAATTTCTTCCAGCCAGCGCCTCCGCACCTGTCGCGCCTGCGGCAAAAAATTTGAGTATCCCGTCAAAGGCAGCGCCGCCACGCGCCACCATTGCGACGACTGCGTGGCCGTTCCCGCCGAAATGCGAAAAATTCTGGAACGCCTCAACAGCCGCGTGACCCAGTTGGAAAACCAGCTCCGCCGCCTTCAGGAAAAACCCGCCGCCCCGTCTTCGTAGTAGCGGAAGTCAGTCCGCTCAAAATTCGTTTTGGCTTAATATCTTCTTTGGTGGCAGCCGAGGCAACGAGGCTCAAATTCTCTTGGAAAAAATCATTTTTCAGAGCCTGCTCACGTCGGCTGCTACTTTCTTTAACAGGCGGTTCTCTCCGGCCTGCCGGTGAAAAGCGGTTCGCGCCGCGTGTGCGTGCGCGTGGTGGATGTTTTTGGATTCGAGGCGGAGGTGGTCAAAACGGTGTGATGCTGGTAGATTAACAACATTATGAAACATCTGACGCGCGAAGAATTGTTGAAACGCATTTGGATAGACCCGGAGTGGTGCGGCGGCAAGCCATGCATCCGGGGACATCGCATCTGGGTGTCGCTCATTCTTGACCTGCTCGCGGCGGGCGCACCGATGGCGGAAATTCTGAACGATTATCCCGGACTGGTGGAAGCGGACATCCTGGCCTGCATCGCTTACGGCTCGGAAATGTCGCGGGAACGGTATGTGGACATTCCATTGGTAGCGCACGCGTGAAACTCAAGCTGGATGAAAATCTCGGCGAACGCGGGCGGAAAATGCTCGCCACCGCCGGACACGATGTTTCGACGGTGACATTGCAACGGCTGGAGTCCGCTCCGGATGAGGCGGTGAGGGAGGTCGTTAAACATTTTATCCCGGAGCGCGAGTTGTCCCAACTCGCAGCGGCTGCGCCAGACATGAACGCGTTGATTTTTCCAGGCGCACTTGACTAGCCACGCGCTGCGGATTGGGGACAATCCGCGCTCCGACCGGGCGCATGGTGGCTGTCCGCAAGAACCCGCGACGACGGAGCAAAAGGCCAGCGGCCACCGCAAGGCCGGGCCGAGGCCGGATTGGCCAGCCCTGCCCCTCCATCAAATCCATTTGCCAGCCGGGATTTGCCTGTTAATTTGTCAGTGCAAACTTGAAACGACTTTTCCAACTGCGGTTCACCGGCGGCGGCGTCAAACCGGACGTAGTGCCTGCCCGCGAACTGGCCGAGTTGATCATTGCGGCGGAAGAGGCCATCGCCAGTGTCGCGTTGCAACGCAATCCCGCCTTGAACCCTGACGAAATTGTCGTCGGCTTGGTGCAGATTGAAGAAAAGAGCCTGGGTCTTTCGTTTGCCTCGCCTTCCCCGGATGTGGTCGGCGCGGCGTTCCAGGAAGTTGCCACCAGCATTTCCAACCGCTCCTTTGGCGGCTTGCCCACAAAATCGCTGCGCGGATTGCGGGTGCTGGCGGAATTCAACACCACGCATCATTGCTGCACTCAATTTTGGAACGGGGACACCGACGCGCGCGAGCCATTGGCCGAAATGGACGTTGGCTTTGAAAAGTATCTGCCGGAGGAACATTTTATTCGAGGAGAGACGGTGATTTACGGAAAGGTGGAGCGCGTTGGTGGCGTTGACCCGAAAGTGCGCGTCAGACTTTCCGAACACGAAGTTGTCTCCTGCCGGCTCAATGAGGAACTCGCAATCGAATTGGGCACTCATCTTTACGACGAGGTCGGTTTGCGCGGACAGGCAACGTGGGATGCCAAAGACCATTCGCTGGCCTATTTCCGGGTGGATGAAATTCTACCGTATGAAGCTGTCGGCGCGGTGACGGCGGCGTATGCGTTGAATGATGCGGCGCAGGGCGCTTACGATGCGGTGAAAGATGTTCCTGGCTTTGTCCGCCGGTTGCGCGAGGAGGATGAAAAATGAGCCTGATCGTCGTGGATACGCAAATTCTCATCTGGGCGGTCAAGCGCGAAGCCACGCCCGGACAGGAGCCGATGATTGAAAAGGCCGCGCGCTATCTGGAGCATCTGGACAAATGCAAAGACCAGATCATCATTCCCAGCGTGGTGGTGAGCGAATTTCTGGCGAACGTGCCTGACGAACGCGAGGCGGCGGTGCTGAAAGCTTTGGAAAAGCGTTTCATGGTCATTCCGTTCGACACCCTGGCCGCCGTTTATGCCGCCCGCATCTGGCGAAAAAATTCCGAAGGCAATCCTTCACTCATTCAACAACTCAAGGCGGACAATTTTACGAAAGCCAAAATCAAGGCGGACATTCAGATTATTGGAACTGCGCTTGCGAGAAAAGCCGCGCGCATTACCACCCACGACGACGGGTTGATTAAAAATGCCAACGGCCATATCGAGGCCGGGCCGATGCCAGATTTGCCATCCCAGCCGGAACTGGGGCGGGCGCAGCCCCAATTGTAATGGTGCAACTATACAGGACTAACCCCTTTCGGAATCTTGGGGCCAATCACATCTCATTTTACCAATTGGACGCGATAGAATCGCGCGTTATTTTGAATGTCAGCATCGGGCAGCGGTGTGATTGCGCTTGTTGCGGTGACTGGACCGCCGACATTTTGCCAAGATGCATCCGGCAAAGCATTTTTAAACTGTAATTGGTAAGTCTTGCCGGGCACCGACGACACGTTAATGATTCTACTTCCGTCGCCATTCATATTCACGTTCATTGCTTTTAAGAACTGGCTTGGATTCATTGGATCGGTGCCCGCTTGGATCTCCTGCCAGTCGGACTGCCCGTCACCATCGCTATCGAGATCGAATGTCGCGCCGGTCGGATCAATTTGCACATCAACCAACCCTTCATTGATTGAGATGCTGGAAATTTGCATTGAGGCAGCGGGACTGCCACCCACGTCAAAGATCATCATCCCGCCGATTCCTTGCAGCGGAACCGCACTGGCCAGGGCCACCTTGATGACGCCCGATTGATTGGTGTTAAATGCCGTCGCAAACGTTTCACCTAGCGGGCCGGGTTGGATGTTCCGCACTTGTGTTGTCCCGGAATCGTAAGCGAGCGTTAAATCAATTCCGTAAACTGCGGCGGAAGGTGATTTCAATACCAGCCAGATGTTTGTGCCGGGCGGCAGCGTAGTGACCAGTTTTTTCAACGCCACGGTCACGGGAGCATACGACTGGATGCCGACAAGTTGACCGGGTGCCCAGTTCCCCGAAACGTCGCCCAGCAAAATGGCCGTGAAATCCTGCCCGTTCAAATCATTCGTCAATCCTGTCACGGTGCGGCTGTTCGGCTCAAAATCCCAAACTTTGCCTGCGCCAGGAAACGGCAGCGTGATGGCATCCACTGCTTTTTGCAAAATGTAGTAAGCGTCAAATGAAGTGATCTGGCCCGACTTGTTGACATCGGCGGCAATGGCAGCGGCACCGGTCAAGGTTATCAGTCCAGCATCATGCTGCAGGACCAGTGAAGCGTCATAGGCGGAAATGCCGTTCGCATCGTCAGATTTTGAGAGGCTCAACGTATAATTCCCGGCTGCGGCTCCCGCCACTGCAAAGACACCATTTGTTCCACTCGTTCCACTGTAGGTTGTATTTCCCAGCAGCATGGCGGTGACGCCCGGCACACCAACACTGCCACTCCAATAACGCACCGTGCCGCCAACATTAAACACACGGTTGACCGTGAACGAGCCGTTTGCCGCCTGCACTTGAACCGCGCCGTCGTTGATCGAAATGCTCGCAACGGTCAGAGCCGTGGTGCTGTCCGGCGCGCCGACAACGACAAAATTCAAATATGCCAGAACGCCTGAGCCGCTCGAAGTCGGGCCGGAACTCGCCATTGAAATCCGAATCTGCCCGGCAGTATTTGTATTCACAGCGATATACCAGCCGGGCGTCAGACTGCCCAGTAGCGCGGTGCTGGCTTGCAGGACCGTTGGATCAAACGTCACCGTCAGACTCGCCGCCGCTGCGCCATTCAAGTCGGCGACGTTGATGGGAACGGAAACAATGCTATGTTGCGCTCCGCCCGTGGCCGGCAGACTCAAGGACACCACATCGCTCTGAAACGTGTAGCCGTTCAAAACGGTGCCGCTGCCATTGTTGGAATTTGAAACTGTCACGTCCACTGTCGCAGGGAAATGTGGCGGCGTGACGCAATTGATCTGGCTGGAACTGACCACGACAACATTCGTGGCTGCCAAGCCGCCAAAGCTGACCGTGGCGCCAGCCTGGAAATTCGCGCCACCAATGGTCACGGCGGTGCCTCCCGAAGCCGTTCCGAGCGTCGGAGTGATTGCCGTGATGACCGGCTGATCGTTCACCACGACCGGATAAGGCGCTTCCGGCCTTCCGGAACTGACCACGTTGATGCCGTCGGTGGCTTGGATGTAATATTCGATTCCGGGCGCAACCAGGAGCGAGCCTGCGATGGTTGCGGCGTAAAGATTACCGGTCGTGAGGATCATGGTTTGGCTCGTGTAATTCGTCGTGTTCATGGCGCGGGAGAAGATCGTCACGCCTTTCACGGAGACGTTATCGGTGACATTGGCAGAAATCGTCAGCGGCAATCCCGGTTGCGCGCTGGTCACCGGAGTATGGGTGATGACTGGCGGAATCGTGTCAAGCGGTGCGGCGCTCGCCAGATTGGAAAAATCCGATTCGGTCAGGTCGGTCTTGATGACCGTGAATTTGTAATAATACGTCTGGCCCGGTTGGACTTGAGTGTCGCGGTAGGACTTCTGCTGGACGGGGATGATGGTGGCATTGATCTTAACAAAACCATTGGTTGGGTTGGTCGAACGATAGAGATTATAGCCGGCAAGCAACTCAAAATCGTCCTGCTCCCAGGACAAATCCACCTCGCCCTCGACTCCCGACGCCTGAAGGTTCAACGACGCGGAGCCAGAAGTGTTGATTTGAAAACGGAAACGACCGGCGTCGTCGCCGATGACCAGCCAAGGATCATCCGCCGCCACCGCGCCCGCCACGCGGATAAGTTGATAGCCAGCACCAGTGAGCGGAGTGACGTTGAAGCTGCCCTGCCATGTCCGTGGA
>DMQW01000302.1:11308-11467 GCA_003455565.1 Limisphaerales bacterium | reverse complement strand
GCTTTTTGAATCGTGCGGTCGCTGATGTCCTGCGCAGCGGTGTAGCCGAAAATGTAGCGCGACGCCTGCGTGGGCGAGACGTTGCGGATTTTGCGGCCAATGACGATGGCGAGTTCGGCCTCGAAATCGGTGCGATGTTGCGGAAAAGGAATTTCAATC
>DMQW01000302.1:0-10981 GCA_003455565.1 Limisphaerales bacterium | reverse complement strand
ATCTCGCGCACATGGTCGGCGTAGTTGAGGCCGACGGCGATGATCTTGGACGGGACGACGGGCACGAGGGTTTTGACACCTTTGCGCGGAGTCGCTTTGCGGTCGAAGGACGGGGAGCCGAAAACATCGCCACGGAGACGGAAGATTTCGCCGTCCACAACTTTGGCGTAAAAAATCTCGTCGTTCTTTTGAAATCTGCCGATGGCCATCATGCCCGGTCAGGCTACGAACAGCAGCGGCCAGCGGCAAGATTAAAGCTCGCCGGTGGTGTTCTAATTGGCTGTTTTCGGAGCGCGGATCGTCCTCAATCCGCAGCGCGTGGCCAGTCAGATACGCGTCTGAATAAAGCCAGTTCCTTCAGGTCTGGCGCAGCCGCTGCGAGTTGGGACAACTCGCGCTCCGGTCAAATCAGGACACTGCCAGGCTGTCCGCGCGCTTGCCGAATGAAAGTCGTCAGGCTAAAGTGACAGCGTGAACCGGCTGACCCGACAGGAACAACTTTTCATCTGCGCCGTGGCGGGCTTGTTGCTCGTGGGCCTGTTCGTGAAATTTTACCGGACGGCGCATCCGCCCGCGCCGCCGCCGGCAGTCGAAGCAAAAATTTAATCATGCAAGAAGTCAATTTTGATGAAGCGCTGGACAAGATCCTCGCGCGCGATCTGCGTTTCCAGCGCGATGCCTACCTCTTTGTGCGCGAGGCGCTGGACTTCACGCAGAAGCTCATCAGCAAGGAAAACCGTGGTTCCGTCCGCCATGTGACCGGCAAGGAACTGCTCGGCGGCATCCGGCAGTTTGCGCTCGCGCAATTTGGCCCGATGACCGTGACCGTCTTCGAGGAATGGGGCGTCCGCCGCGCCAAGGATTTCGGCGAAATTGTTTTCAACATGGTGGAAATCGGCCTGCTCGCCAAAACCGAAAAGGACACGCGCGACGATTTTCAGAACGGCTACGACTTCACCGAGGCTTTCCGCAAACCGTTCTGGCCCGAAAGCAAACTCCAAACTGAAACCAAGCCGGTGGCGGGTTGAGGTGAACCCAGGCAAATAACCGCAACAAACATTGCCAGGTGTTTGTCCTTCTGAATAATTATCCGGGTGAAATCCAAAGGCACAGTTTATCTCGTCGGCGCCGGGCCGGGCGACGCCGGTTTGTTGACGTTGCGCGGCGCGGAATTGCTCAAGCGCGCGGACGTGGTCATCTACGACGCGCTCGCCAATCCCGAACTGCTCCGGCTCGCCCCGGCCACGGCTGAATTTATTTCGCGCGGCAAAAACATGGCGATGCCGCAGGCGGAAATCACCGCGACCATCATCGCCAAGGCCAAGGCAGGCAAAACTGTCGTGCGGCTCAAAGGCGGCGATCCGTATATTTTCGGACGCGGCGCGGAAGAAGCCGATGCACTGGCGGCGGAGAAAATTCCGTTTGAGATCGTGCCGGGCGTTTCCTCCATCACGGCGGTGCCGAACTACGCGGGCATTCCGCTCACACATCGTGAACATTGCTCCAGCTTCACCGTTTTCACCGGCCACAGCGATTCAGCGGACGCCGCCACGGCCTTGCGCTACGATCAAATTGCCAAAATTCCCGGCACCAAAGTTGTGCTGATGGGCACGGAACAACTGGCCGACTGGACAAAAGCGCTCATCACGAACGGAATGTCGCCGCAGACGCCGATTGCAATTGTGCACCGTGGAACTACGGGCCGGCAAAAAACCATTGCGGGCACACTGGCAACCATCGCTGCGCTCGCCGCGAATGAAAAAATTGTTCCCCCTGCCCTCACCATCATCGGCGACGTCGTGAAGCTGCGCGGAAAATTGAACTGGTTTGAAAATCGTCCGTTGTTCGGCCAGCGCATCGTGGTCACGCGGCGTTCGGAACAGGCTGGAACTTTCGCGCAGCGGCTCACGGAACTCGGCGCGGATGTTTTGGAAGTGCCGACGATTAAAATCACGATGCCGACGGAGAAGGACGCGATTGTGGACTGCCTGTTGGAATTGAATTCCTACGACTGGCTCGTCTTCACCAGCGCGAACGGCGTGACGGCGTTCTTCGATATTTTCTTCCGCCGCTTCCAGGATTTGCGCGACCTCGGCGGCGCGCGCATCGCGGCGGTCGGTCCGGCGACGACGGCGAAGTTGCGCGAGCTGCATCTGCAAGTGGATTTGATGCCCGAAGAATACACCGGCAAAAAAATCGCCGCCGCCTTCAAAAAATATCAACACATTGACAATGTGAAGATGTGCCTGCTGCGCGCCGAAGTGGCGACTCCCGATCTGCCGGAGGCATTGCAGGAACTCGGCGCCATCGTGGACGACATTGCCATCTACAAAACGGTTCCCGAAACGGAAGACGCCACCGGTGCGGGCGAACGCTTGCTCGAAGCGGGCGCGGACTGGGTGACGTTCACCAGCAGTTCGACGGTGGAACATTTTCACACGCGTTTCGATCTGCCGAAACTGGTGAAGAAATTTCCGCAACTGAAGATTGCGTCCATCGGCCCGGAGACGAGCAAGGCGATTTTCGCTTTGGGATTAAGACCGACGCTCGAAGCCAAGACGCACACGACGGAAGGTTTGATTGCCGCATTGCTCAAGGCGGCAAAGACCTAGGGCACGGTTTCAAATTCGCTGGGTGGCACAGGCCTCCGGTCTGTCGTTTCGGGCGTCCCGCCCGAAATCGTTGCGAAACGTGGACTGCTCCAGTTTCTGCGGACAACCAGCAATGGCCGACCTTTGACGAAATCCGGCGAGACGCCCGTGCCACCATTTTGAAAACACGCCCTAACCAGTTTTGGTTATTCAACAATTCGCGGTTTCAGTTTAGTTTGGCGCGTCACCCAAAACTGATAAACCATGAATCGCAAAAACATTTTCATTCTCACTGCTTTGGTTTTGTTTTGCTTCGCGGCGAAGCAAATCCCCGCCGCTGAAATCATTCCGCTCGCCGGCGAATGGCGTTTCGCCCTCGACCGCAATGACGCCGGCATGAACGAAAACTGGTTCACCAAAAACCTGCCGGACAAAATCAAACTGCCTGGAATTTTGGAATCGCAAGGTTACGGTGATGAAATCAGCACGACGACACCGTGGGTGCTTTCACTCTACGATCACTTCTGGTTTTTGCGCGCGGACTACGCCGCTTACACGAACAGCGGCAGCGTGAAAGTTCCGTTTCTCTGCCAGCCCGTGCGGCATTACCTCGGCGCGGCGTGGTATCAACGCGATTTTGAAATTCCGACGAACTGGAGCGGCAAACGCGTCGTCCTCTTTCTCGAAAGGCCGCACTGGAAATCCACCGTCTGGCTGGATGACAAAGAAATCGGCTCGGACATCAGCCTCTGCACGCCGCACGAATTTGATTTCGGCCTCGTGCCGCCGGGCAAACATCGCCTGACCATCCGCGTGGACAACCGGATGATTCTCCCCTACCGCCCCGACGCGCACAGCGTTTCCGATTCGCTCGACAACGCGTGGAACGGCATCGTCGGCGACATGAAACTCTCGGCGACGAGTCCAGTGTGGATTGAAGGCTTGCAAGTTTATCCACACATTGAGACCAAATCCGTGACCATCAAAGGCACCATCAAAAACATCTCGGCCAAATCTGGAAGCGGCGAGTTAAAGATGTTCGTGACGCCTTTGCGGTTTGAAAATCCTCCCAAGATGATGGCTCAAACAAATGTGGCTGTTTCATGGACCGAGAATGGCGGAACTTTTCAAACCGAAGTGACTTTGCGAAGCGGGGCAAAACTTTGGGACGAATTTGACCCGACAATTTATCGGCTCGCCATGTGGTTTGATAACCGCGATTCCGTTGGCACACACTTCGGCCTCCGCGAATTCAAAGCCGTCGGCACTGACTTTGAAATCAACGGACGTAAAGCTTATCTGCGCGGCACGCATTTCGGCGGCGATTTTCCGCTGACCGGCTATCCGCCAACAGACACGGCTTCGTGGAAGAAAATTTTCCAGACGTGCAAAGATTACGGTTTGAACCACATGAGATTTCATTCGTGGTGTCCTCCGGAAGCCGCGTTCACGGCGGCGGATGAACTCGGCTTTTACCTGCAAGTCGAGTGCGGCATGTGGAATCCATTCACGCCGGGTGGTGAAATGGAAAAAATGCTTTACGCCGAGACCGAACGCATCATCCGCGCTTACGGCAATCATCCGTCGTTCATGCTGATCTCCGCGAGTAACGAGGCCGGCGGACGCTGGAAACAAGTTTTGCCCGACTGGGTGAAACATTTCCGCGCCGAAGACCCGCGTCATCTTTACACGCCAGACACCGGCTGGTCGCTGATTGATTCGCCCGACCAACCCATCAATGGCGGTGCGGATTATCTGGCGATTGGCCGCGTCGGGCCAAACCGCGTGCGCGGCGAACGCGGCTGGTTCGGCGGCGACTACGGTGATTCCATCGCGGGCGTGAACGTGCCGGTCATCGCGCACGAACTTGGCCAGTGGGTCGCGTATCCTGATTTTGATGTCATCAAAAAATTCACCGGCTTCATGCGTCCGGGGAACTACGGAATTTTCCGCGACTCGCTCGCTGCGCATGGGTTGCTGGAACAAAACAAAAAATTCGCGTGGGCATCAGGACGTTTCCAACTCGTCTGCTATAAGGAAGAAATTGAAGCCAATCTCCGCACGCCGGGCATGGCGGGATTTCAATTGCTCGACCTGCACGATTACACCGGCCAGGGCACGGCGCTGGTTGGATTGCTCGATCCGTTTTGGGAAAGCAAAGGTTACGCGACGCCGGAGGAGTTCAGAAAATTCTGCGGCCCGGTTATTCCGCTCGCGCGTTTGACGAAACGCGTGTTCACAACGACGGATTCATTTGATGTGAATGTTGAAGTCGCAAACTTTGGTGCGCTGCCGCTGACGAATACGATGGCAAATTGGGAAATACGCAACGCGGGCGGCAATGTTGTCGCGCACGGCGTTTTTCCGGCAGTGACAATTTCCATCGGGAAAAACTTTGCGCTCGGAACAATCTCCGCCGATTTGTCCAGGCTGCCCGCGCCGCAGCAATACAAGCTCGTTGTCAAAGTAGGAGACGACATCAGGAGTCTCAAATTATCCGACACTGAAAAGTCAGAGCCTCCTCACGTCGGCTCCTACAAGATTTTTGAGAACGACTGGAGTTTCTGGCTGTATCCCGCGCAAATTTCGGATGCGGTGCCGACAAATGTTTTCGTGACGAGTTCGTGGGATGACGCGGAGAAAAAATTATCCGCCGGTGGCAAGGTTTTATTCCAGCCACGTCTCGCGGATTTGGATTGGAGCAGTCCGCCGCTCGCACGTATTCCTGTTTTTTGGAATGCGCTCATGGGGCCGACATGGAGCCGCATGCTCGGTCTGTGGTGCGATACGAATCATCCAGCGCTCGCGGAATTTCCGACGGAGGCAAACTGCGACTGGCAATGGACGGAACTCATCCGCAATGCCCGCGCCGTGAATCTCGACAAACTGCCGCGCGGTCTGACGCCCATCGTTTCGGCGATTGATGATTGGAACCGCAACTACAAGCTCGGCGTCATTTTTGAGGCGAAAGTCGGCACCGGCAAACTGCTCGTCTGCTCGATTGATTTGGATTCGCGTCCGGGCGCGCAGCAGTTGCGCCGTTCACTGTTGGATTACATGGCGGGTGAAAAGTTTGCGCCGCAGACGGAAATCTCACTGGCGGATTTTGCCGGTCTGCATTTCGATACGCGTATAATGCACAAGCTCGGCGCGACGGCGGAGGCGGATGGCCAGAATGCAAACGCCATTTTGGACGGCGACCCGAACACGTTCTGGAGCAGCGCCGATGCGCGCGGCAATGGCCCGAAGCATCCGCATGAAATCATCGTCCGCTTCAAATCGCCGACCGCGATGGACGGTCTGGTTTTAATGCCGCGCCAGAATCACCGTGAACATCAGGGCGACATCCGCGACTACACGATTGAAACCAGTGATGACGGAACGAACTGGCAGCAAGTCATCAGCGGTCAATTGCCTTCGACATTTGATCCGTTAAAAGTTTTATTCGGGAAAACGATCACAACGAAGCAATTCAAGCTGACGGCGCTTTCCGGTTTTGGCACGGACAATTCCGCCGCGCTCGCGGAACTGGCGGTGATTTATGCCGGACCGAAACTGGCGGACGACAATTCCGGCAACATCGAATACCAGCGCGTCCGCACGGTCTCGCCGGACATTGACGCGGGCGAGGCGCCGGCCAAACCGGTTAAGAAATGACGCGGCAATAAATTCCCCGCCCGTGAGCACGGGAGAGGATGTCCGCAGGACAGGTGAGGGTCGTAGGGCGAAAACAAATTCCTGACCGCAGGCCGGATGATGGCCGAGATGAGGAGTCGAATGATGCAACCGCGAACTAGCGAACGAAATTGCAGAAGACTTTTGACGATGGTTGATGCTGACAGGCACGTCAGGCGCCGGCCTGACCTCCGGACCGGTTCCATCGCCATTTCTGGTGATTGTTGAAGTTATCCGGTGGTCTTACACTCACTGAAAGAAATCCACTGCATGTTTTTTAAGCTGTTCTGCACTCGTTGTGTTTTGCTCCGTTGGGCGGTGGCGGTTATCCGCTTGTTTTGCGCGGCCGGAATACTGTTCACGGCGGACGGTGCTTTCGCCAACATTCCCGGTGGCGGCACGGGCACGGGCGCCAACGTCACTTTGGTGGATAACGGCAGCACCGTGACCCTTGCCAACGGGATCGTCTCGATTCTCTGCACGAAATCCGGCGCGACGATCAACCAGATCAATTACACCTACAACAACGGCAGCGGCACGACGACCACCCAATTGCTCTCCGGCGGACATAACGGCGGTCAACTGTATTGGGAACTCGGCGGCTTCGGCACGGGCGGTTTTACCTATACGCTCGTATCCAATCCGGCGAGCAATGGCGGCAATTACGCCGAAATCAGCCTGCTCAGCGCGTCGTCCACGAACGGGATCATGGAGGTGCATTTTTCGCTGCTGCGCGGTTCCACCGGTTTTTATGTCACCGCGATCTGGGGGCATCGCGCTGTGGATGGTCCGCAGGGCATGGGGGAGACGCGCGATAATATTTATTCCGGCTCGATCTTTAACTGGATGAGTGTGGATGCGACGCGCAACCGGCTGATGTCGGTTTCATCGAGCGCAGGGGCGATTGGCGTGTTCGGTGCGCCGGTGGAATGTTCGCTGTGGACGAACGGCATTTATTCGGGGCAATACGAGGACAAATACAAATACAGCGCCGACCTCGGGGTGCAGCGGGTCTGGGGCTGGAGCAGTGTCGGCAGTGGCGGCTTGAATGTCGGCCTGTGGAATATTTCGGCCAGCACGGAATATTACAACGGCGGCCCGCTGAAACGCGAACTCATGGAGCATATCGGAACCACGATTCTGAACATGCACAACGGCAGCCATTACAACATGGGAACAGATGGCAACTTTGCCAGCGGCGAGATTTGGACGAAAGTTTACGGGCCGTATTTCATCTACTGCAACAACGTCACCAACACGATCACCGGCACCAACCAGCCGGCGCAGGCGCTTTACAACGACGCGCTGGCGCAAGGCGCCGCTGAACAAACCGCGTGGCCTTATTACTGGTTCACCAATGCCAATTATGCTGCGGCAGCGAATCGCGGCGCGGTCACCGGACAGATCGTCATCAATGACAGCGGCAATCCCAATGCCGCCGCCGCCAACCTTTGGGTGGGCGCCATGCAGCAGCCGGTCACGTCCACCGGGGTTTATGATTTTCAGCAATGGATGAAGCCGTATCAATTCTGGGTGAAGACGGATACGAACGGGAAATTTACGCTGCCAAATGTCATCGCCGGTTCCGCTTACACGTTGTATGCGTTTGGACCGGGAGCGGAGGGAACTTTCATGTCGCAAACGCAGACCGGCGGCAATCCGCCGCTGTTATACAATCTGCCCGCTTCGCCGTTCAGCATGACTATCACCGGTGGTGCAACGAATACTCTCGGCACAGTCACTTGGACGCCGACGCGGGTCGGCGCGACGGTGTTTGAGATCGGTTATCCCGACCGGATGGGCGACAAGTTTCGTCATGGTGATGACTGGTGGGTGGGAGACATCGGGCCAAGTCCGGCCTGCCCCAGCCCCATCTGGAGCAAGTTTCTGGAATATCCCTTCGACTTTCCGGGCGGCCCGAATTATGTAGTAGGCCAGAGTCGTTGGACGACCGACTGGAATTTCGTCCAGCCGATCGTCACCGACAGTGCCGGGAATTACAACGGCTCGACCTCCACCATCACCTTCAATCTCGCGCAAGCGCCGACAAATGGCGCGCAGGCTTCAATCTACCTTGGCATCGCTTCGGACTACGCCGGTCCATTGATCGTGACGGTGAACGGCAGCAATCTCGGCAGCACGGCCGGCGTCACGGCTGCACCGAGCGGCGAGGTTTCAACTGGTTATTTCCCTTGGTATGGTGCCAGCGACACGACCATCCGCGAAGGCATCAATGGCGCCTTCTCCGACGAGCGACTTACTTTTCCCGGCAGCCTGCTGCAAGCCGGACAGAACACCATCACGATCAACATGCGCAAGGGCGGTTACTTCGCCAATCACGCCATGTATGATTACCTCCGGCTGGAACTGACCGGTTATGTGCCGCCGCCGCCCGCAAGTGTCACGGCTTATGCCGGCAACAACCGCGTGCTGGTTGGCTGGCCGGTGACCCCCGGTGCGACCAGCTACAACCTTCTGCGCTCGACCGTTTCCGGCAGCGGCTACGTTGCCATCACCAACGGCGTGACCGGCCCGGTCTGCGGCAGCGGACCCGTCAATGCCACTTATCTCGACACCACCGCCGTCAACGGCACGACGTATTATTACGTGGTGCGGTCGGCGAATCCCACCGGCACCAGCACCAACTCCCCGCCAAGCTCCGGCCCGGCTCCTTCCGCAGGTTTGTCCACGAGTGCGCCCGCCGCGCCGGCCGGTCTCAACGTGACCAGCGCTGGTCACCAAAGCGTGACCCTCAATTGGAGCGCTTCGCCCGGCGCAAATTTTTACACAATCTTCCGCTCAACCTTGGTGAACAGTGGTGGCGGATCGTCCAACACATTAAGCACAATCATCCTTAACAACACGACTACCGGCACGAGTTACCCCGACACTTCGCCGACCGACGGCAGCATTTACAGTTACTTGGTCACCGCCACGGGCGCGGGCGGCACGAGCGGGAATTCAGCCGCGGCCATCGCGAAGCCCCTGCCGCCGGCTCCCGCCACCACGCCGGGCGGACTCACGGCCACTCCGTTGCAGGCGACCAACATCACGCTGAACTGGTCTGCGGTTTCGGGAGCGGTGGGTTACGTCCTCCAGCGCGCCACCAGCGTGAATGGACCTTACAGCCTCCTCGGCAGCATCACCGAAACGACCTGCACCGACTACGGGGTGGGCTCGAATACCACATATTACTACAAGGTGACCGCCATGAATTCCGGCGGCACTTCGGCCGATGCCCTGACTACCACCCGACCGGCGGCTCCCGCGAGCCTCACGGCGGTTCCGGGCAATACCCTGGCAATCCTGACCTGGCCCGCGTCCATCGGGGCGGCCGGTTATGTGCTCCAACGCGGAACCAGCAGCGGCAACGAAACCAACACCGTCGCCACCGGCCTCACTGCGACCAACTACACCAAGCTCAATCTGGTCAACGGCACCACCTATTATTATGTGGTGACGGCGGTTGGCAGTGCGGCCACCAGCGGCAACTCGCCGGAAGCCGGCGTCATGCCCTACTCAGCCCTGCCGCCGCCGATCGCTTCGTCCAAGAATGGCGGGCAGCTCACGTTCAGTTGGCCGGCGGATCACCTGGGCTGGAGGCTGGTGATGCAGACCAATGCACTCGGCGTGGGCCTCAACACCAACTGGGTTCCCGTGACCGGTTCCGCCACGACAAATCTGATCGTCATGCCCATCAACCCCGCGCCGGGGAGCACGTTCTTCCGCCTGACTTATCCCTGATTTGTTCGTTCCGTTCCCGCGCCGCCGTCAAAAAGGGGCGACAGAAATCAACCGCGAACCACGCCAGACACGCGGACCGTTTCAACCACGGCCTGCCACGACAAAGTGAAACGAAGGCGGGCTGGACACAGATAAACACGGGTTCAATTCAGCCGCGAAAGAACGCAGAGAACGCGAATGGGTGGTGGCTTCCAGTATTTCGGCGAACGAGCGGGATTGAACGAGATATTTCTTCGAGCGGAGTTTTAGTTCGTTGTTCAGCAGTGACACCCTCTCCGCCTCGATCGGGGAGAGGGCCGGGGTGAGGTGTCGAATTCCAGCGCTTCACTTCCGCCAGACCACAATTCTCGAAAGAGAACGTCCACCTTGGGGCATCTATCTCGTGGCGGGCTCGGGAAGCCAAACTCGTCCGACAAAATCGAAATGTCCGGCTTTTTCAATCCGGCGCAAAAGCACCCTCTCCGCCTCGATTGGGGAGAGGGCCGGGGTGAGGTGTCGAAGCCGAATGCTTCACTTTTCCCAATAACTTGTCGGAAGAAATGGCGCGCGAAACGATTTTCCGGAAGGCCAATTCCAATTCTTCCGGCGATTTACCGCCGCCTTCGCTGATGCTCTTGGCCAGCACCGCCCGGGCTTCCTGAAAGAATCCAACTTCATCGCGAATCTCCAAAGCCGAGTCATGCAGAGCCGTCCAGCCGCAGGGCTGATACCGCCCGTCGCGATGCAGCGCAATGGCATCCGTCAGCAGGCCGGAAAGAAAATTGGACCGAGCGTCACTCCGCGCGCAATTGCCCTCGTCAAATACCTTCCGCCCATTCCGCGCCGAGCAGCTCCGCTTGTTCCAAAACTGTCTGCGTTGCCTTTTCCTGTTTATCGGGCGGATAACCGTATTTGCGGAGAATGCGGCGGACGAGGACGCGGATTTGTGCGCGGGCGTTTTCCCGGAGAGTCCAATCAATGGTCACGCTCTG
>DMQW01000432.1 GCA_003455565.1 Limisphaerales bacterium | reverse complement strand
ACCAAATCGATGCAAGGCCAACCACCGCCAGCCCGACTGGTTCATTCGAGCCTGTTCAACCACCACCACCCATGATCTGGAAAGCGAACTCGTGCCGCAGAATTGCGGCTTTCTGGCTGCTCTCGGTTCTTATATCGGTTTGTTCGGCGACGATTTTGCCGGCTGCCAATCTTCGGCAAACCGTCAACTTCAACCGCGAATGGAAATTCCAGCTTGGCGACGTCGCTGGCGCGGCAGCGGCCGCATTTGACGATGCCAAGTGGAGTGACGCCAATTTGCCGCACTCGTTCTCCATGCCGTATTTCGCGGCGGATCGGTTTTATGTCGGCTGCGGGTGGTATCGGAAACATTTCAACGTGCCGAAGGCGTGGTCTGGCAAGCGTGTGAACCTGGAATTCGACGGCGTGTTTCAGGTCGCGGAAGTGTTCGTGAACGGCCAGCGCATCGGCGAACACCAAGGCGGCTACACCGGATTCACTTTCGACATCACTGACGAACTGAAACCCGGAGACAATGTTGTTGCGGTGCGCGTGAATAACATCTGGGATCCGCGCCTGGCACCGCGCGCCGGCGAGCACACTTTCTCCGGCGGCATTTATCGCGACGCCCGGCTCGTCGCCACCGCGCCGATCCATGTCGCGTGGTATGGCACGTCTGTCACCACGCCGCAGGTGTCCAAGGAATCCGTCACGGTCAACGTGAAGACCGAGGTGGTGAACGATTCCGGCGCGGCCAAGTCTGTGACGCTGAAAACCAGCGTGGTGGACGCGAAGGAAAAAATCGTCGCGCAAATGGAATCCACGCAAACCATCGCGCCGGGCGGGACCAACGTCTTCGATCAGACCAGCGCGCCAATTGCGAATCCAAAACTCTGGTCGCCAGCGCAGCCGAATCTATATTCGGTGAAAACCACCGTGCTCGATGGCGGCAAGCCGGTGGACGATTACACGTCGCCGCTGGGTTTCCGCTGGTTCAAGTTCACCGCCGACCAGGGATTTTTTCTCAACGGTGAACACTATTATTTCAAGGGTGCCAATGTGCATCAGGACCACGCTGGCTGGGGCGACGCCGTAGCCGACAGCGGATTTTTTCGCGACGTGAAGCTGGTGAAGGACGCCGGGTTTGATTTCATTCGCGGCTCGCATTATCCACACGCGCCGACTTTTTCCGAGGCGTGCGATCAGTTGGGCATGTTGTTCTGGTCGGAAAACTGTTTCTGGGGCACCACCGGATTCAGAAGCCCGTGGGCCGCCAGCGCGTATCCAACGAACCCGGCGGACGAAGCCGGCTTTGAAGCGAGCGTGAAAGCCAGCCTGCGCGACATGATCCGCATCCATCGCAACCATCCCAGCATCATCGTCTGGAGCATGAGCAATGAGCCGTTCTTCAGCGACGGCTCCGTGATGCCGAAGGTGCAGAATTTTCTGCGTGAACTCGTGGCGTATTCCCATGAACTCGATCCCACACGGCCGGCGGGCATTGGCGGCTGCCAGCGCGGCGACATCGACAAGCTCGGCGACATTGCGGGCTATAATGGCGACGGCGCGCGGTTGTTTGTAAATCCGGGAATTCCCAGTGTCGTCACCGAATATGGCTCAACCACGGAGGACCGTCCCGGCAAGTATGACCCCGGCTGGGGCGATTTGCCCGGCACTCCCGGCGCGAAGAAAAGCAAAGCCGATTCCTGGCGTTTGCCGTGGCGCAGCGGCGAGGTGATCTGGTGCGCCTTCGATCACGGCAGCCTCGCCGGAAGGCGGTTCGGCGCGATGGGAATGGTGGATTATTTCCGCCTGCCGAAACGGCAATGGTATTGGTATCGCAACGAATATCTGCACATCCCGCCGCCCGCCTGGCCGGGCAACGGTGTCCCCGCCGCACTAAAACTCACGACGGACAAAACCAAGCTTCAATCCGTGGACGGCACAGACGACGCGCAGATCATCGTGACCGTCGTGGACAAAGACGGCAAGGCGATCAACAACTGTCCGCCCGTGACGCTCGCAATCGAATCCGGTCCCGGCGAATTTCCCACCGGGCCGTCCATCACGTTCGCGCCAAACTCGGATATCGCCATCCACGACGGCCAGGCGGCTATGGAATTCCGGTCTTACCATGCCGGCAAAACGGTAATACGCGCCACCTCGCCCGGATTGAAAGACGCGACGATTCAAATCACTTCGCGTGGCGAACCGAAATTCACCGCCGGCAAAACGCCATCGGTGCAACCGCGTCCGTATGTGCGTTTCACCGAAACGGCGGGCAATGGTCCGCTCATGACATTTGGCCTGGCAAATCCGACGCGCGCCAGCAGCGAAGCGTCCGGACATAGCGGACGCCTCGCCAACGACGGTAATGCCGCCACATTCTGGCGAGCCGAAGCCACGGACACAAACGCGTGGCTGTGCATCGATTTGGAACGCATCGTCACTGTTAGCACCGTAAAGCTCTCGTTCCCCTTCGACGGCAACTGGCGTTATCGCGTCGAAATATCGGATGACGGCAACAGTGGCTGGAAAGTGGTTTCCGACCAAACCCACAACGCAAGCAGCGTGAAAACCCAGACGCTATCCGGCGTGAACAGCGCGCGTGGACGCTTCCTTCGTGTGGCGTTTGTGGGAACACCAAATGCAAAACCCGCTGCGCTCGCTGAAGTGGCCGTGCTCGGAAATTTATCCGCTCAATGAATCTCCCATGATTCAAGTTCAGCGTGCATCTCCGTGTGTCATTTTGCCGGATTCAGTTCGATGACACAGCCGCCGCCAAGCGCCACAAAAGATTTACGACTGCGGTTCAGCCGGTAAAATGACTCACCGGAAAATCAGTTGGGCAAACTGATACAGATTATTTTTCCAGACGGCAAAATCGTGGCCACCAGAGTCCACATTCCAGATGTGTTTGACTTTCTTTTCCTTGAGATACAAGTGAGTCCGCTGGCCGATGTTGATCAACCCGTCCTTATCGCCGCCAGAAATCCAGAGCAGCTTGAGCATCTCGTTTGCCTTCGCGGGATCGGGCACCAATTCTTCTGGCATCTTGGTGTTCGGCGCGCAGGAGAATCCGCCAATCCAGGCGAAGGTATCGAGATGCGCGAGACCGAAGTTCAGCGACTGACCGCCGCCCATGGAAAGCCCGGCCAGCGCGCGGTTCTCGCGGTTCGTCTGCGTGGAGTATTTCGATTGGATGAACGGAATGAGGTCTGTGAGCAGGTCCTGCTCGAATACCGCAAACGCAGGCGCGGCCGCCATGATGTTCCCCTCGGCTCGGTCATTTGCCTGCGCGCGACCGTTCGGCAAAATCACGATCATCGGCAGGGTCTTTTTGTCCGCGATGAGATTGTCGAGAATGATTTCGGGATGACCCTGCTTGTGCCATTCCTCCTCGTCGCCGCCGATGCCGTGCAGGAGATAGAGCACGGGATATTTTGTGTCGGCTGAATAACCCGGCGGCAGATAGACGAGCGTCTTGCGCTTGTTGCCGACGGTGGTCGAGTCATACTCGACGGTTTCAATTGTGCCGTGGGCGATGCCATCGCGGGCTTTGTCAAAACCTTCGGGCGCTTTGGGGAAAGCCGGCTTATCGTCCGGGCCGAGCACGATTGGTTGATTGCCACGTCCGCCGCGCGGACCACGTGCGCCGACTGACTCTGGATTCGTCGTTGCCGGCTTCGCTGCCGCTGTGCGTTTGGCTGTGGCTTCTGAAGATCCGAAATCTCCGACCTGGCGCTTGAAATTAATCTCGTCACCTTTGGCCGAGAGCTTGCCGGTGTAGGTGATGTTGATGTAGTTGCCCTGAATGTTCAACGGCTCGGCAAATGACACCACATCGCCTTCGACCTTGCCATTCTTCAACTCGGCCTCGCGCTTTTGATCTTCCATTCCCACGTTGGCTTTGCCAGTCACACTGGTGCCGTCCTGCTTGAACGTGAAGGTGTATTTCTGTAAACCGCGCTGCGTGTCAAATTGCGCCTGCCACTCGCCCGTAATATTAGCCTCAACCGTCGCGGCTGCGGCCAGCTCCCGTTTGGCCACGATTTCTTCCTTGGCAAATTCGCCAACCTCGCGCGTGAATTTGATTTCGTTGTCGCCGGTCGTGAGTTTGCCGGTGTAGGTGATGCGAATATCGTTGCCCTGGAAATTCAGCATTTCGACAAATGAAATCGCTTCGCCGTCAACCTTGCCTTCTTTCAAATCGGCTTCCCGTTTCTGGTCGCTGATTTCCGAGCTGGCTTTCCCCGTCAGGTTCGTGCCGTCCTGCTTGAAGGTGAAGGTGTATTTCTGGTTGCCGATCTGCGAATCGAATTCGCTTTTCCAGGTGCCGGTGACATCGGCCGCGAGAGCCGAGAGCGGCAGGACCGCGAGGGTTAGGAGAATAATTGGATTTTTCATTTTAATAAACTTATGCAATTGGATTGGATTGAAAAAAAATTGTGCGCGGCATCAATCCTGAAACAGCAACGGTGCCATTTCGTGCAAGCTCCGACGCCACGTCTGGAACTCGTGGGCCGTGTCCGGCGAAACATACGCGGTGTTCTTGATGCCAATCTGATCAAGGGCTTCGTGATTGGCGTTGATGTTGCCGGGATTCTCGCGGCTGCCGCAACTGCAGAACACAACTTTGACTTTCTCCTTGAAACTGGGCGTGTTAGTGACATCAGCGGGAGAGATGACGCCGCCGCTCAAGAGACCGATGTGGGAGAATGTGTCGAGATGTTTCAGGGTGATGCTGTGGGTTTCCATTCCGCCCATGGACAGGCCGGCCATGCCGCGATGCGGTTGATCAGCGAGAGTGCGGAAGTTGGCGTCAATATACGGGATCAGTTCGTCAACGAGAACGGTCTCGAATCCCGCGACGTTAAAATTCGGGAAGCCACCGGAACCACGAGCCGGGGCGTTGCTGGCAGCGTTGGCAGCAACTGCATTCGTAGTTGCGGCACCACCCAGTCCGCCCGGCCTGCGTCCACCCGGGCGCATGCCCTCGTTCGTCATGCCGTAGGTCATCACGATGATAAACGGCCTTGCCTTGTTTTCGGCGATCAGGTTATCCATGATCAGATTGGCGTGGCCTTGGTTCCACCAAGCATACTCATTTTCGCCCCAGCCGTGCTGCAAATACAGCACCGGATAACGCTTCGCCGGATCCTTGTCGTAATCTGGCGGCGTATAAACGAAAGCGGTTCGCACGGGGATGGTGTTGGTGAATTTCGAGGGGAAGAGAACCATCTGCACCTGGCCGTGCGGAACGTCCTTCAACGCGTAAAAATCCTGATCATGAGCAGGGATTTCGATGCCGCTTTCCCAGCGAGTTGAACCGTAGAAGTTCAAGGTGCCGGGATCGTTGAATGTTCCCCCATCAACCGAGAGATGGTAGTAGTGGAAACCTTCGTCCATTGGTCCCTCCGTGGTGCCTGTCCAAGAGCCGTCTTCAGCTTTCGTGAGGGCGGTGCCCCCGCGTCCGCCCAGACCCAAGCTCACGCGGACGCTTTGGGCTTGGGGTGCCACGATGTGGAATCGTGCGTAGCGTTGCGAGTTGACCTGCGGATATTGCTGACCGGGCTGGTTTAAGCTCGAAGGCTTGAAATCCTTCATCATGGGCTGGTTTGTTTGTGCCATGCAAAGCTGGCTCGCAGCAACGGAAGCCACCGCAAGCAATATGAGTTTTGTTTTCATGAATTATTTTGTTTGTTGAATTGACTCAAAGCATGTCCGAAACGGATCCGCAGGAAACCCAGCCCGCCAGTATTCACGACAAATTTTTCCAAAAACACGGTCGGATCCACCATCCAGAGATTGATTTGATATGACACGTCTGAAGACTATTGGAGGAGAATGAGATTTTTCCATTCGTGACATGGTGAATGATTGCACACAGCTTCGGATAAAGTTCTCGCTCCGGCCAATATGACAACCGTCATATAACTCGCCGCCGACATTCCAGATACATTTTGCACCGCACCACAGAAACCGTCCGCCGAAAGGACGAAGACCGAGAAACACTAACGATGCCCGTTCAGACATAAACTCACGAACGCGAAATTATTGATGCAAAAAAAATTATGAACCTAATTAAACCACTCACGCGGCACCTGGTGATCACCATGCCTGCAATTTACATTTCTGTTTTATTTGCCACAACCGTTGCGTTCTCGCAAACGAATCTGCCGTTCGTGCAGATTCAGGCCGACAAGGTCACCGCCAAGATGCCGCCGACGTTTTACGGCCTGATGACCGAGGAGATCAATTATGCCTTTGAAGGCGGGCTTTACGGCGAACTGATCCGCAACCGCACCTTCAAGTCCGACTCGCTCCTGCAGCCCATCAAGCCGGACGTCTATGACCCGGCGAAATATTATCCCGCCAAGTTTGCCGCCAATGTCGCCCCGAGATTCTGGAGCAGCGTCGGCGGCGCGGCCCTGGTGCTCGACACAAACGCTCCGTTGAATGACGCGCTGAACGTAAGTCTCAAGGTTGACGCGGCGGCTGCGTCAAAAACATCCCCAGCGGGCATCGCCAACGGCGGCTATTGGGGGATTCCGGTGGAGCCCAAGACGGCCTACAAAGCTTCGTTCTTCGCCAAGGCGTCGCCCGGATTCACCGGCCCGATGACGGCCAGCATCGAAAGCACGAATGGAAAAGTTTTTGCGAGCGAGACAATTTCCGGCGTCACGGGCGATTGGAAAAAGTTTGACGTGACGCTCAAGACGAAGAGTGTGAAGCCGTCGAAGGAAAATGTTTTTAAAATCACCACGACCACACCTGGAACAATTTGGCTGCAACAGGTTTCCTTGTTCCCTCCGACTTACAAGAACCGTCCGAACGGCGACCGTGCGGACATTTCCCAACTGCTCACCGACGCGCAGCCAAAGTTTCTGCGTTTCCCCGGCGGCAATTATGTCGAGGGCAATAGTTTCAACGAACGCTTCAACTGGAAGCAAATGGTCGGCCCGGTGGAACAGCGTCCCGGCCACAAAAGTTGCTGGGGCTATTGGTCCACAGACGGCTTCGGGCTGCCGGAATTCCTCGGCTGGTGCCAGGACATCGGCATGGAGCCGGTGCTGGCCGTATTTGCCGGTTACACGTTGAACCGCGATCATCTCACCAACGGCCCGGCATTGGAGCCTTACGTTCAGGAAGCCCTTGAAGAAATTGAATATGTCACCGGCGACGCCTCCACGAAATGGGGCGCTCAACGCATCAAGGACGGCTATCCGAATCCATTTCCGCTGCGTTATGTAGAAATCGGCAACGAGGATTTCTTCGACCGTTCCGGCAGCTACGAAGGCCGGTTTGCGCAATTCTTCGATGCCATCAGGGCCAAATATCCGCAGTTCAAAATCATCTCCACCACGGATGTCAAGAGCCGCACGGCGGATTTGAATGACGAACATTACTATCGTTCTGAGGAGGAAATGGAAGCGCAATCCTTCATGTATGACGCGCGTGACCGCAGCATCCCGACCAAAATTTTTGTCGGCGAATGGGCCACCCGTGTCGGCTCGCCTGCGCCCAACATGGCCGGTGCGCTCGGCGATGCCGCTTGGATCTGCTGCATGGAACGCAACGCCGACATCGTGCTGATGCATTGCTTCGCGCCCTTGTTTGTGAACGTTAGCCAAGTCAGCGGTAACAATCGTTCCATGCAGTGGGCGAGCGACCTTATTGGTTACGACGCGCTGACCAGCTACGGCTCGCCGTCATATTATGTGCAAAAAATATTCAGTCTGCATCAGGGCGACGAAGTGCTGGTGACCAAGTCAGAGTATCTGCCGACTTACCAATGGGTTCAGGCTGGCCGACGCGGGAATGGACAGGCAAAAACCAACGATGTGAAATCCATTTTTTATTCCGCCACGCGCGACACGAAGCATGGCAAGATCATTGTCAAGATTGTGAACCGCTCTGACACTCCGCAACCGGTCAAAATTGATATCACCGGCGTGAAATCCGTCGCCTCCAAAGGCACCACAACTGTGCTCAAAGCCGCCAAACGCAGCGAGACCAACACCCTCAAGGATCCGCAGCATGTCGTTCCGGTGACCGAAAAGATCAAGAATCTCGGCACCAGCTTCACCCGCATTTATCCACCCTGTTCGATCACGGTTCTGGAATTGCAGGCAAAGTGATTTAGCCGGTATCAGTCATGACTTTTGACAGGCGTCGGCTAAGACGTATTAGGTGGCGCGCCTCGGTAACGAATGCCGTGGCAGTCAGGTTTTGGCATCAAGCCGATTGGAAGGCGCAAGTGGCTTTCAACATGGACACCCGCCGGACATACAAAGTCTAAAGACATAAAAATGAAAAACTGTAAACTTTATCTGGTGGCGTTGGGTTTTGGTGGACTGTTTCTAAACAACACCTTTGCCACAAATCCTTTCATAACGGATCAATTCACTGCCGATCCGACCGCTAGGGTATTTGAGGGCAGGGTTTACGTTTATCCTTCGCATGATATTCCCGCCAGCCCGGGTAGAGGCCGAACCAACTGGTTTGTGATGGAAGACTATCACGTGTTCTCCTCCGAGAATTTAACGGATTGGACGGATCACGGAGTCATATTGAACCAGACCAATGTTCCTTGGCTTGGTCGCACCTCGTTCGATATGTGGGCACCGGATTGCGTTTACAAAAATGGAAAATATTTTTTCTATTTTCCCGTCGGGGGCAGAATCGGGGTTGCCGTGGCGGACAAGCCCTACGGCCCCTTCAAGCCGGAGGAAAAGCCCTTGGCGGGCGCGGGCGGAATTGATCCCGGCGTGCTCATGGATAAGGATGGGACCGCCTATATTTTTTGGGCGCGGGGCAGAATATCGGTTGCCAAGCTGAAGGAAAATATGCTGGAGTTAGATGGGCCGCCACTGGTGATCACAAATCTGCCCTTCACGGGGCTGATCGAAGGTCCATTTCCGTTTGAGCGGAATGGAATTTATTATCTGACGTATCCGCACGTGCAAAACAAGATCGAACGGCTGGAATACGCCACCAGCACCAATCCCATCGGACCTTACAAGCCGGCGGGAGTCATTCTGGATGAAGCAGCCAGCGGTTGCTGGACGGTTCATCAATCCATAGTTGAATACAAGGGCCAGTGGTATTTGTTTTATCACGACAAGGATTTATCCCCGCAATTTGACAAGAACCGGGCCATCCGAGCCGATAAGCTCTTTTTCAATGAAGACGGGACAATCCAGAAGGTCAACCCCACCCTGCGTGGAGTCGGAATTGTGGATGCCAAAAGCAAAATCCAAATTGACCGGTATAGTGCCATCAGCAAGGAGGGCGTGACGGTTTCATTCCTGGATGCGACGAATACGTTTGCCGGATGGAAAATTGCGCTTGATGGAAAAAACACCTGGGTTCAATTCGATCAGGTTGAATTCGGACAGAGCGGATTGAAGTCAGTGAATGTCGGGTCCGCCTCATCCACAGGAGGATTGATCGAAATCCGCCTCGATAAAGCGGATGGCCCTTTGGTTGCACGGGTTGAAATCGGGAAGGATGCTGAATGGAAAGTCATCGAGGCAAAACTCCAAAGCGTTCCGACCGGCACCCACAATCTGTTCGTCATTCAGAATGAAAACAACCAGGTTGATCTGGATTGGATTCGCTTCGAATAAGCGACAACCTTATTCGCTCCGTGCCAATTAATGTAATTCGAGCGGTCACTTTGCCAGGCTGAACTTTAACAGCACAACTCCGTGACGGCCAACTTTGGCTTCAAATTCTCCCGTGAACTTACCAAGGTCTTTTTGACGCCATAGATCGCGGACGGTTTGCCCGCCGGTCAGGCCGAGGTCGGCCCAGTTTGCCGTGATGGATTCCTCGCTTGAACCACGATTGAACAGGCCGACTGCTTTCGAGCCGTCTTCCAAATCCTTGGCCCACACTTCGAGCATTCCGTTTTGGGCGACGCGAGCCGCCTGACGTCCGAGCGGGTCTTGATTCACGTCCAGCACTTCATCGTTGGTCAGCAGGTTCAAGGTGAACTCGTCGAGTTGTGTCATGTCGCAGCCGATCAGCAGCGGCGAGGCCAGCAGACACCATAGGCTGATGTGCGTGTATTGCTCGTTCGGTCTGAGGCGCGTGGGATGCAAATTTCCCCAGCCCACCTTGCCGACGACCAGCATGTCTGGATCGTTGAAATGCCCCGGGCCGGCATACTGCTCGTGGCCGGCCTGCTTGAAGCCGATGCCCGCCATGCTGCCCCAACTGTCATTGATGTCGCCGGTGGTGCGCCATGAATTGCCGCTGACTTCCGTGCCCCATTTCCAAACGTCGCCCGCGCCGTATTGGCAAAGGCTGTAAAGGATGTCGCGCGGCTGCTTCAGCAACGCTTCCTGCATCACCTGGTAAGGCAGCTTGAGCTGCGTCAGATTATTGGGCGTGCCGTTCAGATTGCGCACGGCCTTCGGACTCCAATTCGTGTTGCCGCGCTCGGCTTCCAAACTGGGGCTGTAGGAGCACCAGTCGTATTTGAGATAATCAAAACCCCACGCGGCATATTGCTGCGCGTCCTGAAGTTCGTGGTCAAAACTGCCGACGCAACCGCCGCAGGTCCACGGACCGGGCGAGGAATAGAGGCCAATCTTCAGTCCCTTGTCGTGGACATAATCGGTGAGCGCCTTCATGTCGGGAAAGCGCGGATTGGGCAGAATCCGGCCATCCGCAGCGCGCTGCGGCCCCTGCAACGTTGCGTCGCGCGAATCGCGATGCACCTGCCAGTAGTCGTCAATGTTGATGTAGGTCCAGCCGTGATTGATCAGCCCGCTGTTGACCATCGCATCTGCGGCAGCTTTGATCCGGTCCTCCGTCACCGCGTTGGCAAAACAATTCCAACTGTTCCAACCCAGCGCCGGCGTGAGGCCGATTTGCGCGCCGCAAACTATCTTCAATTTCCGTTCGGTTTGGTCCAATGCGTTTTTGGCGTGGAGCGTCACCACAGACTCTCCGGTCGTGTCCAGCTTGCCGGTGATTCGGCCGCTTTGCGCGTCGAGTTGCAAACCCGACGGCAAACCATCCGCCGAAAAACTCATCGGCCGGTCGCCCGTGGCCGTGACCGTAAATTGAAATGGCGAACCGGGCCGAACCCCAAACACCTTTGCCCCGGTGATGCGCGGTGTCGGCGCGGGTTTCGGCGTGAGCACCACCGCTTCCTCAACGGGCGGCAGGATGAGCCGGGGTTTGCCATTGTTGATCATGGTCAGCGCCACGTCACCCCAATCGGCATGGTCGTAGTCAGAACCGTCGCCGCCGTCTGCCGCCACCAGCACCAGCGATTTTACTCCCTTGTATCTTCTTAATTGTCCTGCTTGGCCGACTTGAAAGAGCGCGTCAAGCTGGAGTCCTCCGCCCGGTTGCAACCGGGCG
>DMQW01000211.1:4054-7078 GCA_003455565.1 Limisphaerales bacterium | reverse complement strand
TCAACTTTTCTGCGCTTCCTTCGCCCAAGTGTCTTTCAAGGTGATGGTGCGATTGAAGACGAACTTGCCGGGCGAGCTGTTTTTATCATGCGCCAACCTTCAGTCCTTCGTCTGATTTCCTTTTTTTAGCCAGATGTTTCCACGCGCGGTTGCCATACACTCCGGCCTGTTGGGAATCAAACATTTCAAAGCCGGTCATAAATGCCGGTGAGCGGCGGGGCAAAGTCACGTCGGGCCAGTCGCCGCGGAATTCGAGGTTCGTCAGAACCGAGCCGGCTTCGTGGCCGGCTTTCTGCCACGACACTAGATTGCCTGTGGGGAAAAGCGTCCTGGGCGACCCGAAGTAGGCAAAGCAGTTGCTGCGACTCTCGAATTGAAGCTTGTCCCATGGGCCGGTGAAGAACGCCGTGTTCGAACTGACGACGAGGTTGTGTTCGAAGATGAACGACAGATGGTCTTCGACCCTCGTGGCCTGCATCGGCGGACCGGAGCTAAGGGCAAAAATGTTGTTCGCGATGTGATTGGTCGCACCGTAATGCTGGTGGAATCCGCCGCCGCTGTGCGGATTGACACAAGTGCAATTCCAAACCAGGTTGCTTTCAATCTGCCAGCCGGTGCTGCCTTCATCGGGATAGATTCCCCAACCGCCGTAGTCGTGGGCGCGCACGTCGAAGATGACGTTGCCGATGCAAGCGCTGCCGGGACTGACGCCGAGCGTGTAGATGCCGCCCAGGTCGCTCAACACACCCTGACCGATCTGATGAATGCGGTTGAACCCGATAAAATTGTTGGTCGCGAGACTGCGGCCATAGCCCCAAGTCCAGCCCACGGAAATGCCGGTGTAAAACGTGTCGCTGATGTCGTTGTGCGTGATGCGATTGTTCGCGCTCTGGCCGATCCATACGCCGACCGCGCTGGGGTGAACCCGCCCGCAGCCACGAATGATATTGTTGTCGGCGACGATTCCGTCCGTCTGCCGGCTTGAATCATCGCGAATGTCCGTTTCACCAATGCGGATGCCGCCCGCGCCGAGGTCGGCGAGCAGACAATGCTCAATGCGGCAGTCGTGGCAGCCCTGCCGGAACCAGATCCCATAATTTCCGGTGTGCGCGATCTCGCCATTTTCAAAAGTCACATTCCGTGCACCGTCAATTTCAATCGCCGCTCCGAGCCTTGCCGCCGCCTGCATCGGCGGACAGCCCTCCGGTGGCAACTGGTATCCGGCATGATGAAAGCGAAGCCCTTTGAAATGAATATCTGCCGCGCCATGAATCTCGACGAAGTGTTCGATGACGGGCGCAACGAATTCCGTTGGCCGTTCCGCCGGACGCGGACGATAACTTAGATCATCGGTCTGATCGAGAAACCAACTGCCGGGCTGGGTAAGCATCAGCCTGGAGTTTTCGAGGATGAACCGGCTTTGAGCGTCCCATGGATTCCAAGTTTCCATTCGTTCGCCTGCGATGGTGATGGTGCTGGCCGCCGCCTCGAACGAAAAAACCGCATAGCGGCTTGTATCCCATTTGTGAATGACGAGCGCTTCCACTTGGTGCAACGCCGCCAAGTCCACAGGCAGGGTGGCGATGGCGGCCTCCGGAACTTTGATGGTAATCCGCGCTTTGCCGTCCGGCAATTCATCCTGCTTCACACTGTAGATGTTGAAAAACCCTTCAGCCGGCGACCTGGCGCGCATGGCGCGGCGGCCGTTGACGTAAAGTTGCTCAAAGTGAAGGCTCGTTTTTGCGTGCCAAATGCCAGTCGAATCCGGCGCGAAGTCGGTAATGCGCCGTCCGCCGCTGATGACCGTATGGTCGGGATCGCGCGCCTCCCACGTCACGTTGCCATCCTGCGCTGCCAGCGCGAGCGGTTCGGTGAGCAGATATTCGCCGCGCGAAAGCCGGATGGTCATCACCGCGTTTGTATGCCCCGCCGCGCGCCATGCGCGGATGGCATCGCGGGCGACCATGAGCGTGTTCGTTCCGGGCACCGCATCGAAAGTCATCGTCGAAGTCGAGGAATTGCGGAGAGGCTGCGCGCCGACGTGCAACCCGGTCAACGCCGCAGCCAGAGCTACCAGCCGCGTCAATTTCAGCGATGATTTCATGTGTTTGCAATTTCCATTCTGCTGGCGACGATTCAACTTTTCTGCGCTTCCTTCGCCCAAGTGTCTTTCAAGGTAATTATGCGATTGAAGATTAGTTGAGGATTGAGAGTTGAGGGTTGAGAGTCTTTGTCCAAGGTGAAATATCCGATGCGTTCAAATTGATAACGTAGTTCCGGCTTCGCATCTTTCAAACTTGGTTCGCATTTCGCCGTCACCACTTCGAGCGAGTGCGGGTTGAGGACGGATTTGAAATCGCGTCCATCTTTTTCCGGCTCGGCTTCGGTGAAGAGCCGGTCGTAGAGGCGCACTTCGGCATCTATGCAATGCGCGGCGCTCACCCAATGAATCGTGCCTTTGACTTTGCGGGCGGAGGTCGCGCCGCCGGTCTTGCTGTCGAGGTCGGCGGTGCAGCGCAGTTCAACGAGGTTGCCGCTGGCGTCCTTGATGACTTCCTCGCACTTGATGATGTAGGCGTATTTGAGCCGCACTTCGCCGCCGGGTTTGAGGCGGAAAAATTTCGGCGGCGGCACTTCCTGAAAATCGTCGCGCTCGATGAACAGTTCGCGGCTGAACGGAATTTTGCGATGGCCGGTCTCCGGCTGTTCGGGGTTGTTGACGGCGTTAAGTTCTTCGACTTTGCCTTCAGCAAAATTCGTGATGACAACTTTGATCGGGCGCAGCACGGCGAGCCGGCGTAGCGCATGTTTGTTCAAGTCCTCGCGGATGGCGTGTTCCAGCACGGACACGTCGGTGATGCCGTTGTATTTCGTGATGCCGATGTTGTAGGCAAACGCCCTGAGGGCGACCGCTGTTACTCCCCGGCGTCTGATGCCGCAGATCGTCGGCATGCGCGGATCGTCCCAGCCGGTGACGAGATTTTCGTCCACGAGCTGCATGAGTTTGCGTTTGCTCATGATGGT
>DMQW01000211.1:3117-3770 GCA_003455565.1 Limisphaerales bacterium | reverse complement strand
TCAAGCGATTCGAGAATCCAATCGTAAAGCGGACGATGCACTTCAAATTCCAGCGTGCAGATCGAGTGCGTGATGCCTTCGAGGTAATCGCTCAAGCAGTGCGCGAAATCATAGAGCGGATAGATGTTCCACTTGCTGCCGGTGTGATGATGCTCGGTGTGGCGGATGCGATAGATGAGCGGATCGCGCAACCAGACGTTCGGCGCAGCCACGTCAATCTTGGCGCGGAGCGTGCGCGTGCCATCGGGAAATTCGCCGTTCTTCATCCGCGTGAACAAATCTAAATTTTCTTCCACGCTGCGATTGCGGAACGGACTTTCCTTGGCGTTGCGGCGGTATTCGTCCGTTTCTTCCGGCGTCAGGTCGCAGACGAAAGCTTTTCCCTTTTTGATGAGCGCGACGGCGTATTCGTAAATCTGGTCGAAGTAATCGCTGGCGTAAAAAGGTTCGACCCCCGCTTCGACGATGGCTTCGCGGGCAATCGTCCGATCCAGCCGTTCATCAGGACCAATATGCGGAACTAGCGGGTTGGGGATGACGGCGGGGAGATAATAATCTGGTTTGCCATTGACGGTTTGCGCCGCCGGCGTCTCACCTTTCGGCTTCATCCCCAAATTGTCATCGGCCCACGCGCTGATGAGCCACCGCACGTC
>DMQW01000211.1:0-2962 GCA_003455565.1 Limisphaerales bacterium | reverse complement strand
TAGCCGTTGGGTTCAGGCGGAAAGCGCGTGTGGATTTTTGGATATTTATTTTCCGCGACATGCGCGGCAACGATGTCACGGATGAAATCGGATGGCGCGGGTGCGGGAGCAGCTTCTTTATTTTGCATTGTCATCAGCGAGTGAGTTTGCCGATTGAACGCAAGCGAGACAATAGTTGTTTGTGGGTGGCACAGGCGTCGCGCCTGTTAAATTCGGCGTCCCGCCGAATTTCGTTGCGAATCACAGTTTGCCGGTGTTCGTTAAATTGTAGTGCTATCTACCGGCGCACGCGGTTTCCGGCGAGACGCCGGAAACAACAGGCCGGAGGCCTGTGCCACCCATCGCCCATCAAACTCCGCTTTCATTTCGGTTTCATCTGCGGGAACAATCACGTCGCGGATGGCGGGGCAGCATCATATTCGCGGACGAGCGGCGAAAACTGTTTCGTTCCCGGGCCATAGGCGAACAGTTCCGCCGTGACAATCTTGAAAAACCAGCCGTGCAGCCGCAGCGTGCCGTCCATCAAGCGTTCCTGCACGCAATGATAGCTGTGCAGGTTGTCGAGGCCGAACAAAACATTTTCCTCGGCGGCGGCGGTCGAGCGCTCGTCGGCAGTTTTGAGATGCGCGTAATCTTTTTTCAACGTGTCCAGCACGGGCGCGGCCAGACGCAGCCAGTCGCGCAGGTGAGGCGTGCGGTCGTTGACCGGCGTTTCGCCGATCAGCGCGGAAATCGCGCCGCACTGCGAATGGCCGCAGATCACGATGTCACTGACGCGCAAATTCTCCACGGCTAATTCAATCGCCGCCGCCGTGGAATTCGTGTCCCCGGTCACGCTGGCGGCCGGGACGATGTTGCCGACGTTTTTGACCACGAACAAATCGCCCGGATTGCTCTGCGTGATCAGTTCCGCCAAGACGCGCGAGTCGGAGCAGGTGATGAACAGCGTGTGCGGCTTCTGACCTTCCTGCGACAGCTTGCGGAAGAGCCGACGGTAATTTCCAAACTCGTCGTTGCGGAATTTGTGGACGCCCTCAATGAGCCGTTGCATAGAATTTACCTTGGTTTAGCAGGCGATGTCTCGCGCAATTTGAACTGCACAAACCGTGGCCAGTAAAGTCGCGCGTCGCTCGCAATCTGGGTGAAGTCGAGCGAATTCGCCGCGTAGGTCACAATCAATTCGTCGGACGCCGAGGCGAGCATCGGATGCGCTTTGGCTGCGTAGCAAAAAATTCGCTTGTCCCACGCTGCTTCCGGGCAGCGATAAACCACAGCCGGAGCATTCCAAGGGCCCCATAGTTCCGGAGCTGTGCGCGCGAGGATTTTCTCCGACAAGCCGTTCTCGGTATAAATCAAAACGAATTGCCGCAGCGCTGGCAGCCATGACACCGAAAATTCGCTCGCCATACCGCCGCAAAGGTCCGCCGCCCCGGTGATGTTTGTAGTCCAACCATCGCGCGTGCGAAATCGCCACGACGCGAAGTCGGCCAGGTCCGATTCAAGTGTGCGCGCGAGGATCATCGTCCTGGTTGCGCCCTTTCGTTCGCGTGTGCCGAAGATATAAGCGAAACCGTTTGTCATCAGCACCGCAGAGCCGAAGGATAGTCTTTCGCCTGTTTCGAATTGCACAAAAGGAATTTTCTTCTGCGCGACGCGCCATTGCGTCGGTGGCGCGAGCGGATTTAAAACTTCACCAACCCAATTGCCAATCTGGCGGAAGCCGAAAAACGATTTGTCGGTCGTGCGCTCGATCTGAATGAGGAATAAAAATAATTTTCCGCGCGCCATCACGCCATCGAACAACCAGAACCAGCCTTTGCCATCCGCCGGAGTAATTAGTGCTGCCGGTTTGCCGGCGGAAGCTGTGCCGTGGAAAAAATCCAACCGGGCACTGACGGGATTATTGCCATGCTGCCACGCAGCGGAGTTGTTGATCATCATGGCCTGTGCGCGGTGGCCGTCGCGCACCTCGCCAACGAATGTGTCGCTGAAAAGCCAGAGCGTGAGGCCATTCGTCAGCGCCACGGCGAAGTCGCCGTCCGCGCCAATCCAGCCATTCGTGCGTTGAAAAAGTCCATCATATTCCGGAATGCTTTTAGCGCTCCACTCCGCGCCCCGAAGTTGTGGGGCGAGCAGGACTGCGATCATGAAGGTTCCAAAACAACAATTACGGAACCGACCGTTACGGAATTTGTGGACGCCTTCGATGAGCCGTTGCATAAACCGTTTAACTTAAATGCCGGAATGATGCACCACGAAATACACCAGACACACAAAATGACATTTCAAAATCTGCGGCTGGCCGCTCACAAAAACATTTTTCTTTCGGGTCATTTCGTGGGTTTCGTGGTTAAAAAAACTATTGCGCGAGCGTTTTGTTTTTGGCGTGCGATTCTTCCATCAGGCGCACCTTGAATTTTTTCAATTCCTCCTGCAAGCGCGCATCGCTCACGGCCAGAATTTGCACGGCTAAAATCCCCGCGTTGCGTCCGCCGTTGATGGCGACCGTGGCGACCGGCACGCCCGGAGGCATCTGCACGATGGACAAAAGTGAATCCAATCCGTCCGTGGACTTGCCCAAAATCGGCACGCCGATGATGGGCAGGATGGTGAACGCCGCCGTTACGCCCGGCAGATGCGCCGCGCCGCCCGCGCCGCAGATGATGACTTTCAGCCCGCGTTGGATCGCGGTGGAAACATATTCCTCCAGCCCGTGCGGATCGCGGTGGGCGGAAATCACTTTGGCTTCGCTGGCGATGCCGAATTCTTTCAGCACCTCGGCGGCGGCTTTCATCACCGGCCAGTCCGAGTCGCTGCCCATCAGGATTCCCACGAGAGGTGAATTTACTTTGCTCATGAATTTCAAAAATTGTTTCGCTGGTGCTGTTGCGCGAAGAAACTAGCAACGACCCGCCGCCGATGCAACGCCTTCATTCAATCGTGTCGGAACTCCATGAGAATG
>DMQW01000307.1:5790-5924 GCA_003455565.1 Limisphaerales bacterium | reverse complement strand
CATCCAACATCCAACATCCAATTCTTCGGAGTCCGGGCTTGTTGAAAAAACATTATTCGCCAAAAGCGAAGCTGATTGTCTTGAATTGGCACGATGACGCGGATTTGTCTGCTCAACTCTCAACTCTCAACTCT
>DMQW01000307.1:0-5557 GCA_003455565.1 Limisphaerales bacterium | reverse complement strand
TCAACTCTCAACTCTCAACTCTCAACCTGCTTCATCATCGCCCACGCAAAAATTCCCGCCGGTTTTGGCGCGGAAAACGTGAGCGTGATTCCGCACGATGCGGCGGCGTTTGCGCGGGCGCTTTATGCGGAGTTGCACCGCTGCGACGCGGCGGGCGCGAAGTTGATTGTCGTGGAAGCGCCGCCGGATTTGCCAGAGTGGTCGGGCATCGCGGACCGGTTGGGGCGGGCGGCGGCTTGATTTTATTCGCTGGCCCAACGCTGCCGGTCGGTCAAAAACAATCCAAATCCGGAGAGCCGGCCGGAGGCTTTGAGCGGGAACTGCGACGGGATTTGATTGGCGGCGACGGTCTTCAAAACAAAATTGCCCCAACTATCCACGCCGCCTTGCAGACATTCGGTGATCAGCCGCGCGTCCATCGTGCCAAGCGTGAGGTAAAGCGCGTGAACGGGTTTGATGTAGTCGTTCAGCGCAAAAAATTCATACTGCGAGTTGATGGTGGTCCAGGTGCATTGCCGGTCGCCATACCACGCAACCGCCCACGGCACGTCGCTCATGGTCAATTCATCGGGGCGCATCCAGCCGGCGATTTTCTGGATGTCCGGCGGATAATATGGCGGATAGGCGACCGGTGAGGCCTTTGACACCAGCGTGCCAATGAGCGGCTGGCACGCGATTACAGCAAGCAGGGCGATCACGCCGTAGCGCACTTGCGGCGTCGGCACGTTCATCTGGTTGAGCAGCGTCAGGAAAAACGCCACGCCGAAAATCGCCACCAGCGGCGTGAGCAGCGCGAGGAGATTTTCTGAATTCATTTCCGGCGTGATGATGGACAACTGTGTCCTGCCGAGCGCCTCGGCGATGATGAACACGCCCAGGCACATCATCGTGAAATAGCGTAGTCGCCGCGCGGCGAGGTTGCGCAGGCCGAGCAATAGTCCGGCGAAAAACAAAGCCCCCACCCAGACCCCGTTCGCCTGCAGCAGGCCGTTTTGCAAAATATAACGCGTGTTCTCGGCGAATTTCCTGACGTAAGGCATCATCCCATAAACAGAATTGAGGTTGGGATTCAACGACTGCATCAGGTTCGTGCTAGGAAATACGAAGGTGCCCTCGGCCACCGCATAGCCCGCCGTGCCAAAAATTGTTCCGCTCACCGCCAGGTTGCGGGCAATCCACGGCGACACCATCAATGCAAACGCAAGCATCGCCGCCGCCGCCAGACCCGTCCGCCGCGCGCCGCCGAAGAGCGTGAGAAAAACCACCACCGGCACGATCAGCCAGCCGAACGAATAACGCGTCAACATTCCCAGCCCCGTCAGCAAGCCGATGGTTATCGCCAGAATAAAAAGCCGGCGCGGGTCCGGCAGTTCGGCGCGGCCAAGCTCTTCGACTTTGACGAGGAGCCAGATCAGCCCGAGAAAAATCACGAGCACGAGCAGCGTGGACAGGCCGGAGACGCTGAATTTCCACAGCAAATCCGAACCGAGCGTCAGCAACGCCGCCAGCCACGCGGCCGGTCCGTCAAAAAGTTTTTTCGCCAGTAAAAATGTCAGCGCCACGACCGCCAGCAGCAGAATCTGGTTGAAGATGGCGATGCGGAATTCCGCCTTATAACGCAGGAAACGTCCGCCCTCCGACCAGAATGGTTTATGCAACTGCACTTTCCAATCCGGCGTCCAAACCTTCATCAGGCCCGCCAGCACCGTCGGATACACCGGCGCATTGGCGAGGTCGGGATGCGGGCGGTTGATCTGCGCAAAGTCCATCGCGTTCGTGGATAAAATTTCTCCGGGATGCACCACGCGGTTGTGCTTTTGCACGAGGTAAAGACTGAACGGCCGGATGAATTCCGTCGTGTAACCACGGCCTTCCGCGACATTGCGCGCGACCTGCGCCACATCCATCGCTTCCGGCGAGTAAAAATTGCGATACGCCCGCAGATCATAAAACCCCACCAGTGCCACCAGCGCCACCGCCAGCGAAATGTATTTCATCCAGCGCGAACCGCCCCCCACTTCGGTGGCATGAATCAACGTCTGAATTCTATCCGCTATCATCATAAATCAAAATCCTTCCAAATGATACTCGTGCAATTTGCGATGGAACGTCCGCCGGCTCATGCCAATTTTTTCCGCCGCTCGCGTGCGGTTCCCGTCTGTCTCTTTCAAGGCGCGCACAATCAATTGTTTCTCCGCGTCTTTTACTGTCAAATCTTTTCCTTGTAACAATTGCGGGTCATTTCTCGAACCGCCACCACGCACCGACGGCGGCAGGTCGCGCAATGAAATCCGTTCACTCCGGCTCAAAACCACCGCGTGTTCAATCGCCGTCCGCAGCTCGCGCACATTGCCCGGCCAGGGAAAATTCATCAACGCTTCGAGCGCATCCGCCGTGAAATCGTTCACCGGTTTTCCATTTTCCTTCGCGAACTCGCGCAAAAAATTCTGCGCCAGCAAAGGAATGTCGCCCGTTCGTTCACGCAACGGCGGCAGCTCGATCTCCACCACGCGCAGACGGAAAAACAAATCTTCGCGGAATTTTCCCGCTTTGACCAGTTCTTCCAGATTTTTATTTGTTGCCGCGACCAGCCGCACATCCGCCGTCAAAGTTTTGTTCGAGCCGACGCGTTCAAAAGTCCGTTCGCCGAGAAAACGCAGCAGCTTCACCTGGATCGTCGCGTCAATCTCACCGATCTCGTCGAGAAAAAGTGTGCCGCCCTGCGCCTGCTCAAACCGTCCGATGCGCCGTTCGTGCGCGCCCGTGAACGCGCCGCGCTCATGCCCGAACAATTCACTTTCCAAAAGTGTCGGCACGAGCGCCGCGCAGTGAACCGTCACGAACGGCTGCTTCGCGCGCGGACTCAATTGATGCAGCGCCTTGGCGATGAGTTCCTTGCCCGTGCCGCTTTCGCCCAGCACCAAAACGGTTGCGCGTGTCGGCGCAACCTGCTGCACAATCTCAAAAATTTCCGACATCACCGGTGATTTGCCGATGATATTTTCCAGCCCAAACTTGGAATCAAGCTGTTTGCGCAGCGAAACATTTTCTGTCTCCAGATTTTGCCGGCGCAACGAGCGCGCGATCCGCATTTCCAGTTCGTCAATCTGCAAACGGCCTTTGGCGATGTAATCATCCGCGCCGCGTTTCATCGCGTCCACCGCGAGTTCCTCCGAGCCGTAAGCCGTCATCAAAATGCAGATCGGCGGCTTGGACAAAGATTTCGCCCGCGCGATCAACTTCATCCCGTCCTCGTTCGGCAGCCGAAAATCCGTGAGCAGCACGTCAAAATTTTCGCTCTCCAAAAGATTCATCGCCGCCTGCGCGTCCTCGGCGATGTAAACGTCGTAGCGTTCTTCGAGCGCCGCGCGCAAGCCTTCGCGCGTCGGCTTCTCGTCATCAACAATCAGCAATGTTGGTTTTTCAGCCATATTTTTTATCCACGAATTGCGCGAATTTTCATGAATTATTTATTCTGATTTTAATTTGCGTTTATTCGCGTAATTCGCGGATTACCTTCCGGTTTTATTTTCCAGCAAACGCGGTTTGCGTTCGTGCAACGGCAACCACACACGGAAAGTCGTCCCGCGCCCGACGTGGCTTTCGAGTTCGATGCGTCCGTTGTGCGCGCGCACGATGCGCTGCACAATCATCAGGCCGAGGCCGCTGCCTTTTTTCTTAGTCGTGTAAAACGGCTCGAAAATCCGGTTGATCTGTTCCTGCGGAATGCCGCCGCCGGTGTCCGCGACGCTCATCCAGACGTTGTCGCTGTTTTCGCCGGTCTGCAACGTCAGCGTGCCGCCGGCGGTCATCGCCTGCACCGCGTTTTTCACGAGGTTCACCAAAACCTGCTGCAACTGCGTCGCGTCCACCGGCGTGGCCGTCAGATGCCGCGACAATTTTGTTTTCACCGTCACGCCGCGATTTTCAATTTCCGGCCGCAGCAACTCCAAAGTTTTTTCCACGACTTCGTTGAGCGAAGCCAGGTTCAGTTGCAACGGCGCGGGCCGGATCGCGCCGAGAAATTGCGTGATGATGTAATCCAGCCGGTGGATCTCGCCTTTGGCCACGTCGAGGTATTGCGCCAGTTTTTTGGAAACTTCCGCCGTGTCCGTTTCCGCCGCGAGATTCCGCGAGCGCGAAAGTGATTTTGAATTTGGCGGACCCGATTTTAATTTCTTCACCTCGCGTTCCATCAACTGCAGATGGATGTGCAGCGCGTTGAGCGGATTGCCGATTTCATGCGCGACGCTCGCCGCGAGCAAGGTGAGCGCCTGGACGCGTTCGCTTTCGATGGCTGCAAAAGTTTTCTGCCGCGCCTCGGTTGCATCGTGCAAGATCAGCGCGACGCCGGAACTGCCGGTCGCCTCGCCATCGAGCGGCGCGGCGTAGAGCCGGAGAAAACGCGGACGCGGATAATGCACTTCAAATTCCAGCCGCGTGACGTGTTCGCCGCCGACGTCGTCGGCCTTGGCAATTTTTTTCCAATCCACTTCCGGCAAAATATCGCCGATGGATTGTCCCTCGCCGTCCGGCTGCAAACCGATGAGCTGCGTGACCGCCTGATTGAAATAAATGATGCGGCCCTGTTCGTCGGCGACCAGCACGCCGTCTTCAATCGTATTGAACAATGTTTCAAGAAAACTGCGTTCGCGCGCCAGGCGTTGGACAACCGTTTGCAGACCTTCGGCGTCCAGCCGCCCGATGCGGCCAAGCACTTTGTCGAGAAAACTGGATTTAGGCGCGGCCATTGAATGAAATCAGCATTTCAGAGTGACAAGCTGGCACAAATCGAAATTTCGTCAACTGTGGAAAATAGCCTGGGTGGCACAATTAAAATTTTGCTTTGTTGTCGGAATTAAATTGAAAGCTGTTGCCAGACGCGAACAGACGCGTTAGAAACAAGAACTTATGAGCGAACCAAAAATTGCGCAAAAATCTCCCATTGTTCAAAAAGTTGAACCCGGCACTTATTACTGGTGCAGCTGCGGCCAGTCCAAAGGCCAGCCGTTCTGCGACGGTTCGCACAAGGGCACGGGCTTTGCGCCGTTGAAAACGGAGATCACCGAGGCCAAAACCGTCGCGTGGTGCGGCTGCAAACATACCAAGAACGCGCCGTTCTGCGACGGCAGTCACAGCGGGCTGGCGTGAACCGTCAAATTGTTGTCGCATTGAACCGCGAATGGTCCGCTGGCGCAACCGTTCACGATTGGCGTTTTGAAAAATCTTGCGCTTTTGCCGTCGGCGGATAATCTGATTTTCCTTTTGGCTGCACCCATAGCTCAATTGGATAGAGCGGCTGACTACGGATCAGCAGGTTAGAGGTTCAACTCCTCTTGGGTGCACCATATAAATCAAGGTGTTCCGCATTTTCCCTTCTGACCGAAAAAGTGAATTAGACCATAAATTAGACCACGTCTTTTTCACCTGACGAAAATTTCTCGTTGTATCGCGCCAAACAAAAAAGCGAATACAACATGAATACGACAGGCAAAATCATCCGGGTCGGGTCAGCGCATTCAAAGCCGCCAGAATGGCCTTGCATCGATTTGGTGGA